>CAJUBQ010000069.1 GCA_910584595.1 uncultured Eubacterium sp. | reverse complement strand
GTAAAGCCGGAGAAAATCAGCCGGATGGTGGGGAGCTGCCCCATAGGCGCGAACTGATACTTTTAAGAACAGAATAAAAAAATCCCTTACATTGACACCGTAGTCTCCATCCTTTAAAATAAACTTATGCAAGTACATTCAGAGAGGAGCTTACATCCATGAAAAAGAAAAAAATAATCGCTACCCTTTTAACGCTCTGCTTACTGGCAGGTATTCCACATACGGTATCTGCGTCATCGAATGCCGCAGACACCGTCTTGCCGCAGGAAATATCCGCTCCGGTATACAGTATCGCCCCTGAGACAACCAAGCTGTCTGACCAGGCTATTGCTGTGAAATGGAATTGTGAGGACGATGCATTTGTAAAAGATTATTATGTTATGCGGCGCAGCACAAAAAACAGCGTCGGCAAAGGAGCCTGGAAAACGATTGCAGAAATAGAATCTTATGGCATAAAAGGCAGCCGGTCTTATTCTTATACGGACAAACTGAAATCCCCTGCCCCGCAGCAATATGAATACAAAATCTGTATCTTGTCCTCAGACGAAACGATGGATACACGTCAGATAGAATATCAGGCGATTACGGATGCTGCCGCCGTACTTGGCACAAATATAAAAATATGTATTGATCCCGGTCATTTTGGAACACTGAACAACAATTATGATGCCACCGGTAAAGACGGAAACTTTCCTTATTCAGAAGCAGTCTTTAACCTGGAAACTGCTCATGCGCTGCAAACAGAATTAAAACAGGCTTATGGCATAGACAGTTATCTCACTCGAAACGACGCATCCATCGCTTTGACCTATAACGGAAAAACATACAAAAATGAAAATTTAGATCAAAAAAACATTGCGGTCCGTGGCTATATGGCAAAAGTACAGGGATGCGATTTATTTCTTTCCCTGCATACAAATTCTACAAGCCGGCAGACAAAACCATGGAGCCAGCCAAAGAGCATTAACAAAGCTTTTGTTTTTGTGAATCAAACGGCACACGCTGACGACACGGCTATGACGATTGCAAATGCAATTGGCACAAGCCTGACGGACTACAACCGGGAAGCCGGCATACAAACCGCCGGCTTTGTAACACGTGCGAAACATAAAGCCTCAAGCTTCTCCACCTTAAAAAACGACGCTGCCAGAACAAACGGCACCGTTATTTACCGCAAAAACAGCTCGGGTGGCGACTATTATGGCGTCCTGCGCGGCGCGGCTGCAAATGGCATTCCGGGAATTTTGGTTGAACATGCTTTCCATGTTACGCAAATTGTAAGAAAGCTTGCAGGCGTCTCCACTGATCTTTCTGAAAACTGGGCTGCATGTGACGCTTATGGAATTGCACTTGGTTTTGGTTTCTTATCTTCATAAAATAACAAAAAACGCCGGATGAAACCTGTCATCCGGCGTTTCTAAAACTTCTAAATGCTATAATCTAATCCATATCCATGATTTGTGTAATCTTCTTCCCGAATCTTAGACCAGTCAATCTTGTTCATTTTCTGAATCAGTTCGTCTATGGAAGCTGCTGATACCTGTGTTCTTTTTGAACGAATCGGCATATTCTTCTCCATTCTGGCTCTTTGATTCTCACTCATCTTCTCCAGACCGGCAAAATAAGAGGTAGAACCGTCATTGTTAAATGCAATGCCGATCTTTGTAATGTTGCCCTTCTCAGATGACGGGCCAAAGCCAAACTGTTTGTTGATTTGCTCAGACATACGCACAGCGCCCTGAACTTTGTCCATGTATTCTTTTTCATACTTTTTGTCAGTGGCCATTTTTTCCAGTTCTTCTTCTGAAAAAAGCACAGAAAATTCTTTTGTCCCGCGCGAAAGAATCTCTTTCGCATCATCCCCTTTGCCAGCAACCATAAAATCCATATTTTTATAAGTCTTTTTCAGCTTTTCCAGCAAATCCTGTGCTTTGTCCGATAACTTCGGCTGGCTGACACTGTTTTGAGAACTGTTTGTTTTTCTGCCTGAAGCAGTTTTTGTATCGTTACTTTTGCTGTTTACCGTACTGCTGTAATAGTTATCATAAGCAGCGTAACTATTTACTCCATTCATCTTCTTATCCTCCTTGAACTATAAAAATTAAAATCCTCTTTTATGGCCGCAGACCCATGCCTCCTTCCAGCGTAAGCGTCTCGCCTGTCAGATACTTAAAGTCCTCTGACGCCAACTGTACGCAGACACGTCCAATCTCCAGTTCCGAATCTCCATAATGTCCGGCCGGCGGCATTTTAACATTTTCCTTAAATGCATCCGGATATGCCTTTTCAAATTGTTCCAATTGTGCTGTCCAGGCCAAAGGACATATAATATTGACATTGATCCCGTCTTTTGCCCACTCTGTAGCAGCTACACGCGTCAGGCCACGGATGCCTTCTTTGGCAGCAGCATAGGCACACTGTCCAAAATTTCCAAATAAGCCTGCACCGGAAGCAAAATTAATAACCGTTCCTTTGGACTGTTTCAAATGCGGATAACATGCTTTCATATAATAAAAAGCAGCATACAATCCGGAATAGAGCGCCAGATCAAACTGCTCTGTCGTATGCTCCGCAAGCGGAACGCCTGAAGCGGATGCCTGTGCATTGTTAATCAGCACGTCAATCCTGCCAAACGTATCCATCGTTTTTTTAACTACATTTGCAACAACTGCTTCGTTGTCTGCCCCCGCATTTACATCTGCCTGTACGATCAATACTGAAATCCCATATAGCCGCTCTAACTCTTCTTTTGCATCTTCCAGTTTCTTTACATTACGCCCGGTAATAACCAGATTCGCTCCTTCTTTTGCATATGCGGTTGCAATCCCGTAGCCAATAGAACCACATCTGCCATCACTAAGAACCGCTCTTCCTGCGCCAGTAATAATTGCCGTTTTGCCTTTCAAAAAACTCATTGCAATACCTCCTTGTTTTATTTTCGTTGCTTTCATTGTAGTATATCTTTCTGAAACAATCAAGTCTGCGTATTTCGCTTTCCTCTCATATTTAAACCAGCTGGAATGGAAATGCCGGACGGAACAGCTATTAAAACGAAACGATCAGCTGCATCTTAAAACGCTCCTGTCCATATACCGCATGTGGAATTCCTTTTGGCATAATAAGCGTTTCCCCTTCCTGAAGTGCAAAAACCTGTTCGCCTACGGTAAATCTGCCTGTGCCTTCTAAAACTGTCACCATTGCATCTCCGCCGGATGCATGTGTAGAGATCTCCTCGCCTTTATCAAAAGAAAAAATCGTCATACTGACAGCCTCATTCTGCACAAGTGTCTTACTGACTACCTGATGTTCCTGATATGTCACAAGTTCCTTTAACTGAAGCTTCATCTGTTTATCAATATTTTTATACATCTTTTTATGCCTCCTTGACTTTTTATGATTACTATCATATAATACCCTCAAAATTTACATATATATTGAAATTTGGCAAAAATTTATTCCAAACATTATTTATCAGGAGGACCCTATGAATCCAAAACAGGAATTTTACAAAACACAGGCAGATACAATTATCAAACATCTGCAAAAGCGCCGCATGAAAGGTTACTACTGCTCATGCGCACAGGAAGCCGTAAAAACTGCCATGGCTTTAACGGCAGCAAATACCACTGTCTCCTTTGGCGGTTCTATGACACTCGCAGAGACGGGTATGTTAGACGCATTGAAAAGCAGAACAGACATTCGTCTCCTCGATCGCAGTCTGGCCAAAACACCGGAAGAAATCAAACAGGTATACCGTGATTCTTTCAGCGCAGACACCTATTTTCTAAGCACAAACGCCATTACCCTGGACGGACAGCTCGTCAATGTAGACGGAAACGGAAATCGGGTTGCTGCGCTGATCTATGGGCCGGATCAGGTCATTGTAGTCGCAGGCATGAACAAAGTAGTATCTACTGCAGAAGATGCCATAAGGCGCGTACGCAACATCGCCTCACCTCCAAACTGCATCCGTCTGAATAAACAGACGCCTTGTGCAGTTACCGGAATGTGTGCCGAATGTCTGGGAGACGACTGCATCTGCAGCCAAACAGTCATTACAAGGCGCAGCGGGATCAAAGACCGCATCAAAGTTCTGTTAGTGGGCGAAGAACTGGGTTACTGACACATCAAGCGTCACTGAAACATTAGTTAGGAACTGTATGTAAATAACCTGCGCAAATATCACAGGTTATTTACATACAGTTCCTTACAAAGCCCGTAAAAATATGGTATCACATACAGACAGGAGAAGCCTGTACACCAGATAAGCTTCTCCTGTTTTATATTTCTTATATCCGGATATAATTATCCTGCTTATCCTACATACGTTCCGGCGCTGAGAAGCCGAGCACGTCAATACATGTCTCCATAATCCCCTTGCACAACTGCAGCAGCAGAATATACCCCGCCTGACGCTGGTCATCTTCCTGCGCCAAAATTTTTGTTTCGTGGTAAAAATGATTAAATGCATTGGCAAGATCATACAAGTATGCACATACTTTATGCGGAGCCAATTCATCAAATGCAGACGCAATCATTCCGTGAAATCTGCTGACCTCCAGCATCAGCTCCTTTTCACTTTCCGAATCCGGCGGAAGTATCTTCTTTCCTGACGCGCTTTTTCCGGTCTGCTCATATTTTTTTAATATCGATTTTATTCTTACAATGGTATATAGCAAATATGGCCCTGTATTCCCTTCAAAGGAAGTAAATCGTTCGATATCAAAGATATAGTCTTTCGATGCCTGATTAGACAAATCTCCATATTTTACTGCAGAAAGCGCCACCACTCTTGCTGTTTCTCTTGCTTCTTCCTCATTCATTGTCTGATTTTCAGAAATCTTTTGATACATTTCTTCATTGATATCTTCCAGCAATGCGGACAGACGCATGACGCCGCCTTCTCTTGTTTTAAATGGCTTGCCGTTTTTGCCATTCATCGTGCCAAATCCTAAAAAAGTCAGCTTTGTGTCTGCGTTCACAAGACCTGTCTTGCGTGCGCAGCGGAATACCTGCGTAAAATAAAGCTCCTGCCTTTTATCTACTACATAAATAATTTCTTCCGGACGCCATTGTTCCATACGTTCTACGATCGTTGCCAGATCCGTCGTATTATAAAGTGAAGCTCCGTCTGATTTTAAAATCATACATGGCGGCACTTCCTTCGTATCTGTCTCCTCTTTGACATCTACGACCAAAGCGCCTTCGGAAATATAGGCAAATCCATCTTCTTTCATCTTCTGTACCATTGCCGGAATATAAGGCTGTGCGTCAGATTCTCCTTTCCAAAGTTCGAACGATACATTCAGATTTTCATAATTCTTTTTCAAATCTGTAACTGAGACATTTAAAATATGATTTAATAATGCAGTATAACCGCGCCTTCCATGCTGCAATTCATAAGTAGCCTGCATAGCGCGTTCTTTGTATTCGTCGTCCTCTTTTGATTTGCCGCTTGCAGTCGGATATATTTCTTCTAATTCTGAAATCGTAAATGGCGCTTCTTTTGGATATTCACCTGTAAAATTCTCATTAAAATATACAAGCGTCGGTTTGCGTTCTTCAAGCTCTGTAATAATTAAGCCCATCTGCAATCCCCAATCACCCATATGCACATCACCAATCATCTCATGTCCGGCATAACGGCCCATACGCTTGATGCTTTCGCCGATAATCGCAGAACGCAGATGGCCCACATGAAGCGGTTTTGCAATATTCGGCCCGCCGTAATCGATCATAATGGTCTTTGGATGTTCTGTCTTTTCGTTTCCATAATCCTCAGCTTCCATCATCTGGCATAAATAATCAGCCAAATAGCTTTCCTGCACCTTCAAATTCAAAAATCCCGGCTTTACTGCCTCTGCTGCGGCAAATACCCGGCTGTCATTTAGTTTTTGCGCCGCTTCCTGTGCAATAATCATCGGAGCTTTCTTGTATTCTTTCGCCGCCGCCAGTGCACCGTTGCATTGAAATTCACACAAATCCGGTCTGTTTGAAACTGTAACACGCGCATATTTACCATCATATCCACATGCTGTAAATGCACTTACGACTTCTTCATTCATCTGTTCCATTATGTTTTTCATGTTATTTCCTGCTTTCTGCCATCATTTCGTAAACCACCCAATCGTCCCGGTTCAGACATGCCGTACGGTTACGTCTCATTATCCGTTACTGCTGTTATCCTGTGACTGCAGCGTAGACATTGCATACTCAAAAGGTTCCGGTTTTTCATTTAAAATTGCATGAATCTGCTGCTTTTGTCCTTCATCTTTTACCGGCTTTTTCCCATAATGTCCGGAATAAGAACCTGTTTTCGGATTATATGCGTCCTTCGACAATAATTCTTTTTCATTTTCATCAAAATTTTGATCCGGATCATAGTCTTGTGGGTCCTGCGTATGCTTCTGTGCATTTTTACGAGCTTCTTCTTCCTCTTCCCGTTTTTTTGCACGTGCCGCTTCTTCGACTTCTTCCAACGTCTGATAATGTACATTCCAGCCTTTGATAATGCTCCGGTCCATTTTCATCTTTTTATCTCTTTTTGCTATTAAATCGATCGCATATACTGCTGGCATATCAACACCCCCTGATATGTGTTATAAATTGAAAAAATCTTACTTCCCAAAGATTTTTTACTTTTTCATAAAAATATTATACCATAGTCCGGCATATGATTTCAAGATTGTGTTTCAACGATCTGTCCTTATCTATTATTTTTGCACCCCAAGCGCTTTTTGCGAGATATGTTCATCAAAAAAATGTACAAACGGCCCAAGACCAAATGCACAAACCGCTGTTCCAACATTTACAATGCCGCCCAGCGCAAAGCAAACCGCTGTACATACAACATCGGTAGCCAGCCTGCACCAAAAATACGGCAGCGGGCAGTGTTCACTGATAATAATGGAAAGACTGTCATACGGCGCAATACCCAAATCTGCAGTCTGATAAAAAGAAACTCCAAGGCTTACAACGAGCACCCCGACGGCCACTGTCAGCAGACGTATGACCATCCCCCGTTCCGGTATCTGCAGTACAGCAAACAGATCAATAAAAAACTGCGCTACATACCCTAATAAAAACCAGTTTACAAACGTACCGATTCCGATATAATGCCGTCCCCAGGAGATCTCAACAATAAAAACGACTGCATTGACGATCGGCATTAACATACTGTATGCAATTCCAAAACGATCTGCTCCTGCCATCAGCATTGCGCTATATGGATCATTCCCTAACAAGGATGTTCGAAATACTGCAATACCGATGCCCAAAATAACATTTCCAAGTATCATTCCTATCATACGGCGCAATGTAATTTTGCGCAAATATTCTTTCATAACAACTCCCTTTCCTTATCAAACTGCTGCATACTTACTCTGCAAGCCCTGCTGCTGCAATTGTATCCGATACATCCACAATCTCGGGTCCCATAGGGCCTGCATCAGCATTTTCTGCCACTTCTTTTGGATCTGACTGCTCTTTCTTTTTTTCTTCACCCCAAAGAGAATCATATTTTTCCTTTTTTTCCTGTCTTACCATTGCACCGATGTTTTTTGCCATCTGATACATGTCCATACTAAATTCCATCAGCTTTTTTTCATCAGAAGCCGGCACGATCGATCCTTTCATAATGCGCCGCGCAACCTCCATAATTTTCCCCATTTCAGCAGCGCTTTCTTTTCCTGCTTCTTTCTGCTGTTCTGCCACCTCAGCGTTCCAATAGGCACAGTACCTTTCTGCAAGCTGATCTAAATATTTTTGATACTCTGACTCTTTTTCGTCTAAAGCATCCAGTGTCAGCTGCAAAGTAGCAGCTTCAGATTGATAATTATCGCCCCTTTTTGCACGCGCTTCCCTAAGCTGCTTCGACAGTTCCGTTTTCTGTTTCCGGTATGCATTTACCTGATCTGCATATATTTGCTGTGCTTCGCCAATCTTCATATTTTTCACATCCTTGTACAAATTTAAAATTCCGTTTCTGCTTCTATCATTCATATCGACTTTTTTTGAAAAAAGATTATGGATATACAAATGATTTTATAATTGACACTCCAGCTGGCAGTCAAACGGCTCCTTTTCCACATGTTTTTGATGATATTCCATTGCTTCCGTACATCCCATTTTTTTATAAAACGCCTGACTTTCTACTGCAGAATGCGCTGAGATGTATAATTTTCCGGCCCCTTTTTGGCTTGCCCATTTTTTTGCCGCAAGAAATAATGCTGCCCCAATTCCTTTTCCCCGCAAATCTCTGGAAACGTGAATGCTCGACAGATCCATATATCGATGCATACCGCCAAACAAAGCTGGTTCTACAGACACAAATCCTTTCAGCTGTCCATCGCAAAAAGCCGCATACACAAAACCTCCCGTTTGCTTTGTATGTTTCAGACAATCGACCAAAACCTCATAATCCTGTTCTTCCCAGTCGTCCACAAACGGGGCGTCTTTTATCACCCATTGCCCCTGTTCCTTTCTCCAGCATTTGGTAACAGCCTGATATCTGATAAATTGTGCAAATAACGCTTTGTTTATTTCATTTTCTGATAGCTCCCTATATTGTATCACTTATTTTGTCCCCCCTTATCATGTTTCCTACCCTATATCCTTATAAAAAATATTTTCGATCCGAATAAACGCTCTGGTACATAGTATATTCGAAAACAAAGCTTCTTGCAAGTTTTTACTCAATCTATGCAAGAAAAGACATGCGCCCGAGAGCACACGTCTTTTCTCATTTAAGACATCTCTTTTTTCTCCGCCTGATGCAATGGACCCTCCGCTTCCATCTGCTCAGTTTCCTCTGCCTTTACCTGCTGAATCGCCTGATGTACATGATGCGCATATTTTCCGGCGCGGCGAAAGATCCGCCCGGTTTTATTCGCCATTCCCTGCCCGAATTCCGCCGCATAAGAGCCGGCATTTTGTACAAAATTTGCTTTTTGTTCCTGCTGTTTTTCCTGTACCTTTTCTACGCCATACAATGGGAACGTCAGCGCCACTTTAAACAAATCCCCATCTACCGTCAGCTCAAACGTACCTTCCATAAGTTCCGTCAGACTTTTCGCAATCGAAATCCCAAGTCCGCTCCCTTCTGTATTTCTGGAACTGTCCCCACGCACAAACCGTTCCATCAGCTCCTCACTGCTGATATTCAGCTGATATCTGGATATATTTCGAAATATAATCACTGCATATTGTCCGTTCTCTTCCAGATTTACATATGCACGTGTCGATGGCTGTGCATATTTGCATATATTATTCATCAGATTATCAAACACACGCCATAAATGTCTGTGATCCGCTTCAATAAAAATATCTGCTTCCGGTTTTTTAATCTGCAGCTCAATCTGTTCTGCCATCAGTTTTTCTTCAAATTCACCAATTGTTTGTATAAGCATTACGCCTGCATCACATTTTTCCATTACAACGTTCAGACTTCCCGTAGATGCTTTTGATGCCTCCATCAGATCTTCAATCAGCTTTTTCAGCCTTGCAGACTGTCTGTGCAGCACTTCCAGATATTCCTGAACCGTCGGATTGTCAATTTCTTCTTTCTGCAGCAAATCTACATAGTTAATAATCGATGTCAGCGGTGTTTTAATATCATGAGACACATTTGTAATCAGTTCTGTTTTAAAATGCTCACTTTTCATTCGTTCATTCACCGCACAATTAATTCCATGTCCGATATCATTTAAATACTCTCCATGTTTGCGAATCTCCCAGAACATATTTTTAGTATTAATTTTGTAATCTAACTGGCCGTTTGCAATCTGTCTGGCGCCTTTCTGCAGTCGATTCATCTGCATCAGCGCAAGAATAATGACCGGATATACCACTATTTTTTCCATAAACCAGAGCATAGTAAGACGTGCATCCGCCCAGCTCATTTGAATTGCCACAAATTCAATAAATGCTAAAAAACCAAGTAATATCCATGCTTTCCAAAGCAATGTCACACTCCGGCAAAGACTTGCCACTAAATAAGCGCAAAAACGTATTCCTTTTACGAAAATCTGCATGCATTTTTTCGTAATTATATAAGTTATCGTATGTCTCCACCATTTTCCCATCTTTACGCGAACTGCAAAACTCATACAAAATGCGATTCCAATCAAGACCGCAAAGACGGCTGCACAAACAACGATTACAGCTGATGTAACAATCCCTGAAAAACTGTTTCTCACCCAACTGACTGCAAGCTCCACTCCATAAATACCTATAGCTGTTACTGCCAGCTCAGCCAGAAAAACACCTGCCGCGTACAAATCCAGCGGCACATAATCCATAAACATCGGGCAGACGCCTGCGGTTCCTTTTCGATGTCCGGCAGCCGCCATCAAAAACGAAAAAGCTGCAAGCAGTACAATGAGTGACACAGCTGCCATTACAATTCCAACATAACGCATACGGTATGCAAAGTCTATCAGCAGCTTGGACTGCACAAACATATCTCCTTGCGCAAATGATTGTTCCCCTTCCAGAGGTTCATTGACGTATGACGCTATAATATAATGATCTGATTTGTTTTTATGTCTGACATAAAATTCGGATCCTTCAAAATATTCTGGTGATTGTTTCTGTACTTCTCCATAATCTTCCAATACTTTATCGATCCCATCTACGATTTCGATATCCTTTACATTTACTTCTTCAGAATAGCGATAAAATGATATCTGTGCATGATCTTTCCATGCATAGAACGTTCCATTTTGTGTCGTTTCTTCCGACATTAAAGTACGAATGGAATTTAATGGAAAAGTTTCCCCGTTATCCGTTAATATCATTTCCCCTTCCTGATCTGTAATTGGAAACAGCCCATCCTCAGACTGAACATAAAAGGTCTCTGTTTTCAGATCATACAGCCATCCGTCCACGCTGTAGGCCAAATCCGAATACTCAGTGCTATGATACGTACAGTAAGCGTCAAAAATACTGTTTCCCTTAAGATCAAACCAACTATCTTCGGTAATATCATATTCTTCAAAATGCATCTCCCTCGTGTGCGGAAGGACATCCAAATTGTCAATGATATAGCTGTTTCTGTCTGCAAAATCTACCTCTGACAAATTGTCAGCTTTCACAATCCCATAACGGAAATTTGTCTGCATCAGCTCATCTGCATCATACTGCTCTAAATATCCTGCCATTGCAGCAACCGAATAATTTGTGCATGCTTCCTCGTAAGCTTTCTTAAGCATATCATCTTTGTGTATCTGGTAACCGCCTACTGCATCCATCATTGCCATTCCTGCAAATCCCGCGACCGTTATCGCCAATGATACAATTATCAATACAACTGCAGCTATCTTTGCCGCAAGAGACGATTTCAATTTTTCCATGTCCTGATTCCTCCTGTCATAGTTCAGCTGTCCCGTATGCACAGCTTATTTCATATCTTCCATTTTATAACCGCGCCCCCAAACTACTTTTAAAAAACGCGGCTGTGCCGGATCATATTCAATCTTTTCCCGCAAATGGCGAATATGTACCGCCACCGTATTTTCTGTTCCATAAGAAATATCCTTCCATACCTGCGTATAAATTTCATTTGGAGAAAACACCTGGCCCGGATGCTCCATAAGCAGTTTTAAAATATCATACTCTGTCCGTGTTAAAGCGACCGGTTCCCCATCCAATGTCACTTCCTTGGATTTGTCATCCAATTCTATGCCACCGATGCAAAGCTTATCCTCCCGCTGCTGTTTACCTCCTCCCAGCTGCATATAACGGCGCAGCTGAGACTTCACCCTTGCCTGCAGCTCTACCGGATTAAAAGGCTTTGTCACATAATCATCCGCACCGACCGTAAGGCCCAGCACTTTATCCATATCCTCACTTTTTGCAGTCAGCAAAATCACCGGCACATTACTGCGTTCACGGATCTTAACCATTGTCTCAATGCCATCCATCCTGGGCATCATAATGTCCATCAGCACGAGATGAATTTCTTCTTTTTGAATGACCTCCAAAGCCTCTTTGCCATTGTACGCCTCATATACCGTATATCCCTCACTGCTTAAATAAATACGGACAGCTGATACGATATCTTTCTCATCATCACAAACCAGAATATTGTACATAACTTCCTCCAACTATCTCTGCATGTATGCAAAATAAAAAATCCGTCACATGCATTATGATTAATCACAATTACATTGTAACGGATTTATTATGAAGTTCCAACTACTTAAAATCTTAAGACTTTTTTAATTTTTATCGGAAAAACCCACGCAGTCCCGTAATTTCTTTTGCCTTTTCATACAGCTGCTTTTCATTTGCCTTTAAATAAAAACTTAAAGATGCCAGTTCTTTTTCCGTAAATCCTTTTGATTTTTCGATTTTCCCTCCCGGTATGATCCCTTCTGCGAAATCCTTTTCGCCATTTCTGGCAAACCGTACTTTTACAATTTTTGCATCTTTTTGTTTCATAATGCCTGTGTAAGTTAACGAAACGTCCTCCATGCCGCCTGACCTCCCTGTACTGTGCGTATTGTATGTAATTGCTTATTATATATATATCGGATAAACTTTTTTGTTTCTTAACGAAACCTTACTTCCTTTCGAACTCATTTTTTATGAATAATTTTGGCAATATCGCGCATTCTTTTATTATCAATTATCCGGAGGTTAACTATGGCTGTTTATAAAGTTGAAATCTGCGGCGTAAATACTGCAAAGCTGCCCGTGTTAAAAGAATCAGAAAAAGAAGAATTGTTTAAAAGAATCAAACAGGGCGACCTGGATGCCAGAGAACAATACATTAATGGCAATCTGCGTCTTGTATTAAGTGTAATAAAACGTTTTTCCAATCATCATGAAAATGTGGACGACCTGTTTCAAATCGGCTGCATCGGACTTATTAAATCTATCGATAACTTCGATCCGACTATGGGGGTTAAATTTTCAACCTATGCAGTGCCTATGATTATCGGTGAAGTGCGCCGTTACCTGCGTGACAACAACAGCATCCGTGTTTCCCGCTCTCTGCGCGACAATGCATACAAAGCCATACACGCAAAAGAAGTACTCACACGAACCTCAAATCAGGAACCTACCTTAGAAGAAATCGCTAAAGAAGCAGGTCTTACAAAAGCTGAAATCGTATTCGCACTGGATGCGATCCAAACACCTGTAAGCCTGTATGAACCCGTATACACAGACGGCGGCGATACCTTATATGTCATGGATCAAATTTCAGATAAGAAAAATAAAGAATCCAAATGGATTGAATCGCTTTCCCTGTCTGACGCTATGAAAAGGCTCAACGACAGAGAAAATTATATTATTAAGCTGCGTTTTTTTGAAGGAAAAACACAAATGGAAGTCGCAGAAGAAATTCACATTTCCCAGGCCCAGGTATCCAGACTGGAAAAATCTGCACTAAAAAGCATGCAAAATTATCTGTCGCTCACTTAATTTCCATGTTCCATATCATGCACCTGATTCAAAGGTGCATGATATAGATTCTAACGCTGTTTCCTATTCAAAATTTTATCCATGCTTTTTCCTTTTGCAGGCGCATCCGCTTCCTACTTCCTTTTTGAAAAGCGTTTATAAATTTTCACATGGTCGTAAATGCATTTCCAGCTTCCTGGTGCATCTGCGGTTACACAAATATAATTTCTTTTTTTGTCATCTGCTCCGTAACTGACTGCACAATTGCCTGCTTCGGTCACGTAACCTGTCTTGGCGCCCAAAACTTCCCCTCCGGTATCTTTATCTTCGATTCTGCGTAGAAACCAGTTTGATAACAGAATCCCTTCGGGATGTTTTTTATTTTTTGCAGTTGTATAAGTGCGGGCAGACAATACATTTCGGCATAATTCATTTTCAAACGCAGCTTCCATAATGGCTGCCATATCCAAAATCGTACAATAATGTTTTTCGTCATAGATACCGACACAATTGGTAAAATGTGCTGTTTTGGATAACCCCAGCTCCTCCAGTTTTGCGTTCATCAGCTTTACAAACGCTTCCTGCGATCCGGCCACATATTCCGCCAGTCCTATTGCAGCATCCGCGCCGGATGGAAGGATCGTTCCGTACAAAAGATCCCTGACGGTAACCTTTTCACCGATCTGAAATCCTGCCACACTGCATTCATTCACATAACAATAATCGGTAATCTCTACGGTTATTTTAAATTTTTCATCTAAATCAGCCAGCTCCAACTGTTCTGCCGCAGTCAGCAGTGTCAGCACTTTTGTCATAGAAGCAGGTACAATCCGCTCCGTTTCATCTTTGCACGCCAGAATTGTCTTATGGTCTGTATCTATTAATACTGCATGGCTGCTTAATATCCCTTTGCCAAGCGTTCGTGTATTTTCCTGATATTGATAAATACTGCTGCTATTTTCCTGAACCGGTACTGACGTTTGCTGATCTGTTTCATCCCGACCGGCTGTCTGCTGACTTTGTGTCAAATTTTCTTCCTTTTGATGTTCTTTATCTTCACTTTCTTCATTCGTCACTACTGTAGAAGATTCTGTTGCGGTATTTGGCGCCACGCCAGCAACATCCTGCCGTCCTTGCTTTTGTTTTTTATCCTGCACACCCAAGGTTAACAATACAGCCGCCGATAGAGCTGCTATTACAAATACGCCAAGCAATATTTTCTGAATCAACACCTGCCGTCTTCTTTTTGCCCGGCGCTGTTCTTTTTCTTGAAGTATTTGCAGCCAGCGCAGATCGTCTTCTTTCCTCAGATCACTCATATCATCCTCCTTTGTAGCTTCAAATGCATTTCCTGTATTTTGATTTTATTTACTCCACTTATCACACAACGCGTTAATCTGATCGGCAAATTTAGCCAATTCTTTGTTCGGCCTGCCCTCCAGCTTATGAATCAGACCAAGCAGACGTTCTCCGGCAGCCAACAGCCTTGCAAAGATATTCGTAGACGCTTTGGAAGACTTCGCACGTTTCATTGTACGCTGTCTTTGTCCCTGCTTCATTTGCGCACCTGTCAGCAGATCATATGTATCTCCGCTGTAAGGAGCCTGCGCATCATAACCAAACGTGCGATGTAAATGTGCTGCAAACGCATCTGTATTCGTATCTTCCCCATGTACGATAAAAAACTTCGGTGCGCATTGTGCAAACGCACCTGCCCAATGTGTCAATTGGTCTTTGTCTGCATGGCCGCTGATACCTGGCAGATTTAATATTTTTGCATTTACTTCTACGGTCTCACCAAACAACCGCACTTGTTTTGCACCATTTAATAACATATTGCCAAGCGTTCCGGGCACCTGAAATCCTACAAATACAATCGTAGAATCTTTTCGCCAAAGATTATGTTTTAAATGATGACGAATTCGTCCCGCCTCACACATCCCCGAAGCTGACAAAATCACAACCGGCTTTTTAATAAAATTGATCGACTTTGACTCCTCACTCGTTACAGAAGTCTTTAATCCTTCAAAACGCAGCGGATTGATCCCCGAAGCAATCAGCTCCTTAGCCTCTTCATTAAAACAGACAGAATTATTTTTATGAAATACATTTGTCGCTTCTACAGATAGCGGACTGTCTACATACACTTCAAAGTCTTCAAATCCCGGCAGCAAATGCTCAGATTTAATCCGGCGCATAAAAAACAACAGCTCCTGTGTCCGGCCTACGGAAAACGCAGGAATCACAACATTTCCGCCGCGGATAAACGTTTCTTTAATAACTTCTGCAAGCGTAACCGCATAATCCGGTGGAGCAGCATGAAGCTTATTGCCATATGTAGATTCCATGATGACATAATCCGCGTCTTTGATATATTCCGGATTTCGAATGAGCGGACGGTTTCCTGTGCCAATATCACCGGAAAACACCAGCTTTTTCGTCTGCTCCTCCTCTGTCACCCACAATTCAATACTGGAAGAACCAAGCAGATGGCCGGCGTCTACAAAACGCACTTTTACATTTTCACTTACTTCGATCTGCGCATCATATTCACATGGAATGAAATGTTCCAATACCCCGATAGCGTCATCCATATCATATAACGGCGTTACTTCAGGATTACCTGCACGCCTTGCCTTACGGTTTTTCCATTCAGCTTCAAACATCTGGATATGCGCACTGTCTTTCAGCATAATATTACACAGCTCACAAGTAGCCTTTGTAGCAAAGATTTGTCCCCGAAACCCATGACTGTATAAAAGCGGCAACAGTCCTGAATGATCTATATGGGCATGCGTCACAAACACATAATCAATAGCCCCCGCATTCACCGGTATTTCCTGATTGACATACAAATCCGGCCCCTGTTCCATTCCGCAGTCAACGAGCATATTTTTTCCGGCAGATTGTATAAAATGACAGCTTCCGGTCACCTCGTGTGCAGCTCCTAGAAATTCTAACAACATAATACCATCTCCCTTCTTTTGCATTAAGAACCCCGCTCTTCATCTGATTGTCGCCTCTTTTGAAACAAACTCTGTCTCATCTAAATCTAAGTATACACAAAAACATTCCAAACCGCAACAACAATCATTTATTCAAACCGCACAATCTCTTTGCGCAGCCTTTTCATAATCTTTTTCTCCAGTCTTGAAATATACGACTGAGAAATACCTAACAGATCTGCCACCTCCTTTTGCGTCATCTCATTTCCTTCCGGCGTATTATATCCAAAACGCAGTTCCACAATCATTTTTTCCCTGCCTGAGAGTTGTTCTACTGCATTGCGCAGCAATTTTTTTTCCACTTCGGATTCCATATCTTTGGAAATAATATCGTCGTCTGTTCCAAGAATATCAGACAGCAGCAGTTCATTCCCATCCCAGTCTACGTTCAAAGGCTCATCGATGGACACTTCCAGCTTTGTTTTACTCGTCCTGCGCAGATGCATCAAAATCTCATTTTCAATACAACGTGAAGCATAGGTAGCCAGCTTAATATTTTTCGTTGGGTTAAATGTATTAATTGCCTTGATAAGCCCGATCGTCCCGATAGAAATTAAATCTTCTACGCCGACTCCGGTATTATCAAATTTTTTAGCTATGTATACGACAAGCCGCAAATTGTGCTCGATCAAAAGTCTTTTGGCATCCTCTGTCTCCCTGCCTTCTCCTGACAGTTTTTCAATACAGGCGTTTTCCTGCTCCGGTTCCAAAGGAGACGGCAAAACATCCGCACCGCCAATATACCATACTTCCTGTTCCGGTTCCTCCAGCTTTAGTATATAATGAAATGTCCCGATCATCCTTTGTACAATGTTATCCATCCTATTCATATCTTCCTCCTATTTGATTTTCTTGTGGATTTATAATCATCTGATAGGTCTTTTTGTCAAACATTGTATGGTCAGCCAAACCTAACACAGCTTTTTTTATACTTCTGGTCTGATTTTCATATACAAAACTTAATTCCTCAATCGTAACCGCCTCTAACAGCCCATGCCTGCATCCTAAAGACTCATATGGAATGAGCCGTACACCGTCTGGCGTTCCATATGCCATCTCGAATATCTGTCTGTCAATCATACTGACTGATTTTCCTGTATACGGATCTGTCAAAAGATTGCCGCTGTCTGAAAGCGCCTGCAGTTTCAGATATTTTCCGTTATGGATTAATTCAGCCTGCAAATAACGGATGCGGTTTTTAAGCTGCTTTCTCCACCACAAAGCAAAAAAAAGTAAAAGCACAAGCGCCGCACATACTGCAAACTCGTAATTAAAAAACCCTTCTCCTCCTGCAAACAGCCATTCTGTGATTCCTCCGATTATTAAGAACGCAAAATAACCAATACATAAATCAGAAAAAAAATCCTGTTTTGATTTTTCTCTAAAAGTAAACAACAAAACGGCAGGATTTATAAGAAAGTGCACAGTCAAAAGATAAGAAGCCGGACTGCCCAAAACCACAAAAGCCAAACAACTCCCCAGCGTTCCCAGGAATGCACCTGATACGATACGATATGCACGAACACTTCTCTTTCGGAATATATTTACCGCTAACAACGCTGCCAGATCCGCAAAAAAGTTATTTGCTGCCAGTACGTCTATGTATACTTCATAGATTGCACCCACCTCCATATTGATATTCCAGAACAATGTTTCCTCTGTTTTTATTATGTTCTATATTTATTTTATGCTATAAAGATGCAGAAAAATGTCAAACTTTCCAGTTTATCAAGATAAAAGCTGATTTAATTTTACACAAAAAAACTGCCTGGATTCAGGAAATCTTCCCATAATCCAAGCAGTCTTAACTTTTGTAATAAATAGCGCCATCATTTTTATGTACCAAAACCGGAATACTGTGAAACATCTTATTTTTTCGGATTCTGCAGGAAACCCGGAATCTTAATATCCTTTACCGGAACTGTACTTTCCGGTTTCTTAGGCTTGTTAATTCCATATATATTCTGCTGAGGTGCCGCATTCGTTCCCGCACCCGCTGTATGCATGCCGGAAAATCCACCCGCAGAAGCCTGTCCCTGGGCTGCTGTCCCTGGGCGTCCCGGAAACGGAGTTGTTACCGTACGATTGCCGCCGCCTGCATTTTGATATTTCATTCCTGACATACCAGGCATCAGGGACGGCTTCGGCTTGTCCTCAACATCTTCAATTCCTGTTGCAATAACTGTAATGGTTGCTTCATCCGATCTGGATTCATCATATTTCGCCCCAAATATAATATTTGCATTCTCTCCTACAAGATCACGCACATATCCTACCGCATCATTCGCATCCAGCAAAGAAATCGCTCCGGATATATTAATAATCACATGTGTAGCGCCACAAATATCTGTATCCAACAATGGAGAAGAAACAGCCAGTTTCACAGCTTCAATTGCTTTTTCGTCGCCTTTTGACATACCAATACCGATATGCGCCAGACCCTTATCTTTCATAACCGTCTGTACATCAGCAAAGTCCAGATTAATCAAAGCCGGCAAATTAATCAGGTCTGTAATCCCCTGTACACCCTGCTGCAACACCTCATCCGCTTTTTTCAGCGCATCTGGCATCGTAGTCCTGCGGTCTACAATCTCCAACAGCTTGTCATTTGGAATGACAATCAGCGTATCTACCCCCTGTTTTAAACGCTCAATTCCTGAAATGGCATTCACCATACGCGCCTTAGCCTCAAAAGTAAACGGCTTTGTAACAACACCTACGGTTAATATTCCCTTTTCTTTTGCAATCTTTGCTACAACCGGCGCCGCTCCTGTTCCGGTTCCGCCACCCATACCACACGTAACAAAGATCATATCTGCTCCTTCTACGACTGAAGATAACTCCTCAGCGCTTTCCTCCGCGGCTTTCATGCCCACTTCCGGATCTGCTCCTGCTCCAAGTCCCTTTGTCAGTTTTTCTCCGATCTGAATTAATGTAGGTGCTTTGCAAAGCATTAAAGCCTGTTTATCTGTATTTACTCCGACAAATTCTACTCCGCCGATATTTTCATCAATCATTCTATTTACCGCATTGTTACCTGCACCACCAACCCCGATAACAATGATCTTCGCACTGGAATCTGCTTCTGTTGTTGTAATCTCAAGCAAAGGTAATACCTCCTTAATGATATATGATCCTGTGCCATTATTTTCCTGACACAAAATATAACTCTCTGCATTATATAATATTATTTTTTTCGCATGAAATCAACCAATTTTTGAAAAAATATGAAAATTTATTGAATTCATGTTTTTCTTCTTATGAATCTGGTTCAAAAATGATATCTGTTGTCAGAGGCGTCCAGTTTTCCAGATGCAGTGTTCCCCTTTTTCCTTTTAGCTGCGTCATCACTGCGTCCAGCCGCATCACTTTTTCTACCAGATATCCGCTATCCCCTATTTCTGCTTTGATACCGCCAAAATCTGCTGTAATATTACTTTCATGAAAAACGATCGCTTCCGGCACCAGCTCATATTTCATCAGCTGTTGGGAAAACGTCAATAGAAACGACAGTACATTTTCGTCATCCAAATTTAACTTTTCATAAACAATCACTTTCCGACATTCAATTCCATCTACTTTCGGCACATGATCGATCTGCCTTTTCGAAATCTCTACCACAAACCCATCTTTATCAAAATATACATTCTGATTATTTGCTGCTATGTATCCAATCATGGCCTTTTCATACACTTTTATATGTATCGTATTCGGTGAAACCAGTTCGATTTCCATCTCATCGATAAACGGAATCTTACGCATCTGAAACAGCCGGTATTTTAACACCACATAGAGAGAATTCCAGGAATACTCATCATTTAATACGCTGTCTTTGATCTGCTGATCTGAATAAAGTTCATTTCCGCTTACCTGCACTTTTTTTAATTTGAACCCTGTAATACCAATCAGGATCAATATTGCTGCAAGAAGCAGAAAAAGCAGTATCAAAAGCAATACTTTTTTTCTTCTTGCCCGCTTCTTTCGGTTTTTTCTAATCATGACTGCTACCTTCCAGACGGATTCCCCTTGATACGCTTAGCGCCAGCCCCATTTCCGCCAGCAAAAAGCTTGTTGATGTACCGCCATAACTAATAAATGGCAGCGTAATACCCGTATTTGGAATCGTATTCGTTACAACTGAAATATTTAATATCACCTGAATTGCCATATGCGCCATAATACCGGATACGATCAGTGCGCCATATAAATCGGATGCATTATTTGCAATCACCATCAGCCTCCAGATCATAAGCAAAAACAAAAGAATCACGCAAACCGCTCCAAACAGGCCAAGTTCCTCACAAATAATAGAAAAAATCATATCATTCTGCGCTTCCGGCACAAATCCAAGCTTTTGCATACTCTGGCCCAGCCCTTTGCCAAACAAGCCGCCGGAACCAATGGCATATAATGCCTGTATCGTCTGAAACGCTGTGCCTTTCGTATATTTTTCCGGATGAAGCCAGGCATCAATACGCTGCATCCGATAGTTCGCCGCCATAATAAAACCGACTCCGCCGCCCACAACGCCAACTCCAACCATAGCAATAAACTGTCCGAATTTCGGACTTGCCACAAAAGTAATTACGATCGCTATTCCAAGAATAATAATACCTGTACTCAAATTTTCGTAAGCTACAATTACAAAAATGGGTACGATCATAATCATGACTTTAATCAGATTTGTAAACTTGCCAATCTGCTTTGGTATCCGGCATACAAGCCCTGCCAGAAATAAAATCATTGCCAGCTTTGCAAACTCGGACGGCTGAAAGCTCAACGGGCCGAGCGGAAGCCATCTGGAAGAACCTTTTGCTTCATTTCCAATTCCTGGTATCAAAACAATTGCACACAGTCCAAAAGACAACAGATAGGCAAGATTCCCAAAATAAAACCACACATGATAATCAATTTTCGAAATTATCAGCATAGCCGCCAATCCTAATGCTACAGCCAATCCCTGACGTCTTAAGTAATGCAGAGGGTCGTTATACGTTTTATTTGCACTGTACGCGCTGACACTGTACAGCATAACCAGGCCAAAACCTAATAAAAAAATTACCAGAAACATCAGACTGTAATCACAATATTTGATTTTCTTTTGTCTCGCCCTGTTTCGTTTGCCCACTCTTACAACTCCTGATTTTTCTTCTACATCAGTCCGGCTCCCTGAAAGACTCCGGAATCTTGCGTATCGCCACGCATGTTATGCAAATGAAGCGAAGCTGTGAACCAATTCCTTAAACAAATCTCCCCGTTTTTCATAATTGGGAAACATATCCCAGCTTGCACAGGCTGGCGACAGCAAGACCGCATCCCCAGGCTTTGCACGATCATGACAAAATGTTACGGCTTCTTTCAAAGTTTCACACATTACAAAATCTGTAAATCCTTTTGCGGACGCCTCATTTGCAATTTTTTCTTTTGTTTCTCCTATCAGTACGAGTTTTTCCACTTTGCCATCAAAGGCATCGATCCAATCTCCGTATTCTGACTGTTTATCGTATCCCCCGCCGATCAGCCAGGTCGGACGTTCCATTGCGCGTATTCCCTGAATCGCAGCATCCGGATTGGTCGCCTTTGAATCATTGTAATAACGAACTCCTGCTATTTCTTCTACATATTCTATTCTATGCGCTACTGCCTGAAATGTTTTCAATACTTCTCTGATTTTTTCAAGCGGAACACCGAGCGCCATTGTGATAGCAACCGCCGCCATTACATTTTCATAATTATGCGTTCCTAACAGATTTAATTCACAAGTATCTGCAATCTTTTGTATTCCATTCTCATCCGACAAAAAGATGCTTTTTTCATCCAAATACAAGCCGTGTTCCAGCTTTCTTTTGCTGCTAAAATAAATCACCTTTAAATAATGATCTATTGTTTTTCCAAATGTGCGCAGCAGCTCATCTTCATAGTTCAGTACACATACCTGCCCGGGCCTTTGATTTTTCGTAATGGATTCTTTCACTGCAGTATAACACTCTAACGTATGATGTCTGTTCAGATGATCCGGGGTAATGTTTAATATCGCTGACACATCCGGGCAGAACGTATCAATGGTCTCCAGCTGAAAACTGCTGATTTCTGCTGCTGTTACCGTCTGGTCTGTCATTTGAAGCGCAAGAGACGTATAAGGAATCCCTATATTGCCAACAACTTTTGCATCTTCAAAATAACTTTTTAAAATTTCCCCGGTCAAAGCGGTCGTCGTCGTCTTGCCATTCGTGCCTGTAATGGCCGCCAAACGACCTTTTGCACACCGGTAAGCCAGCTCTATCTCGCCCCAGACAATCACACCGCTTTGATAAAGTCTTACAACAGTCGGAAGATCCAGAGGAACTCCCGGACTTACAACTGCAATGTTTATTTGGCTTATCATATCTTCATCTAATTTTCCAAGAAATATTGGAACAGATTCGAATGCTTCTGATTTTGCGCGAATGTCCTCTTCGCACAATTTTTCATTGCTGTCATATACTATGATATCTGCACCTGTTTTTGCCAACAGCTGTGCAGCCGCAATACCGCTGGCCCCGGTTCCGATTACCAGAACCTTTTTCCCTTTTAACTCCATTGATTTCCTCCTGCTTTCATTTATAGGCCCATATAAGCGGCCAGACATAAAAGCGTTGTAATAATCGAAAATACCGCTACGACTCTTGTCTCTGACCAACCGCCAAGTTCAAAATGATGGTGAATCGGAGCCATACGGAAAATACGCTTTCCATGTGTGATTTTAAAATAGCTTACCTGAATCATCACCGACAAAATTTCTATCCAATAAATCAATCCAACAATTAAAATAAACATTGGCATCTGCATCATATATGCAGTAGCCGCTACAAATCCTCCAAGCGCCAAAGAACCGGTATCTCCCATAAACACACTGGCCGGATATACATTAAAGAGCAAAAATCCAAGCAGCGCGCCGACAACCGCACAGGTAATCGGCTCAATCCCACTGTTTGTCGCCACTGCCACCACACTGAAAAACGTTGCAATTAATACGGTTACACTGGAAGCAAGACCATCCAGGCCATCTGTAAAATTCGCGCCATTCACTGTGCCAATCACTGCCAAAAATAAGATCGGCAATGCCAGCCATCCAAAATCCGCATATTTTCCTCCTGAAAATGGTATGAGCATTGTAAGCGGAATGTCTGAAAACCGATATAAATATATGGCAAATACAGCAGTTACCACAATCTCCAGTATCATCTTCTGCCACGCCAACAATCCATCCGAACGTTTTAAAACCACTTTTAAATAATCATCAAAAAATCCAATGACCCCAAAGCCTACCGTTACAAATAATATTGGTATAATCTTCGGATAGGAGGAGATGAAAAACATCGATGTTATAATAATCGCCAGTAAAAACATCAGTCCTCCCATCGTCGGCGTCCCCGTTTTTTTCTGATGAGACTTTAATTCTTTTCGCTCTGTATTTCCAACCTTCAGCCTTCGTAAAACCGGTATCATCAGCGGCCCCGAAAGCGCTGTGACTGCAAAAGCAAGTATTACTGCAAAAATATAGCGAAAATCAATTAACTGCTGTGTCATTTCTCTTTATCCTTCTTTCATTTGTCTGCAACAATTTCAATAACCGGACTGTTGCACTTTACTATCCCCAACAACCCAATAATGCAATCTATAGTATAACGGATTTTTACACATGTTGCAAGAGGATTGCATAGATTTCTGCATTTCTTAAGCTATTATGCGTAACAGTTCAACTCCCCATGGAACTGTTACGATTATGCTGCAGCGGCTTATTCCTGCCCTTCCTTTTCTTTTTCTGCTTTTTCCTTCTCTACCCGTCTTTAGGATTTAACACCATGAATTTTTGGATGATAGATATAGTTTATAT
>CAJUBQ010000068.1 GCA_910584595.1 uncultured Eubacterium sp. | reverse complement strand
GGGATTCTTACGTTCTGGAAACCGGAACAATGAGACAGGGCCGATTCCCTCATCCAGCGTCCGGGAGGCCCATAAGCAACATTTTGTCTAAACTGTTGCTTTGTTACTTGCCCCACCCCGTGAAAAGTAACTCTATATAATATAAAAAGGGGCTTGACGTAAAAAGAAAATTGTTTTATGATAAGGCAAGTAATATAGTAAGGAGTATTTGTATGTTAATTGTGAATGTAATGGAGAAAATGGCAAACTGAATATTGCAGGACAGAGGATGCTGTGAGCGCCGGTCTGATTTGAACGCAGCCGGTATGATTGTGGCGTATGCGTATATTAGCATAGGTCTTTGAGATTCTGTCCTTTATTAGCAGGAAGTGATTACAACTGCTGATATTTTCGCCTTACATTTGCTTTATTGTGGTGTAGTTTTGCACAGTCGTTATATTTCAGACGATGGAATGAGGATCGTTTTAAGAGCTGTTTGTTAAGAGTCAGATCTTTCTTTACACGTTTCAAGGCGTGCCCATAGGGGCGCCTTTTATTTGTTATAACGAATATGATGATATAGATCTGCATGTCTGCAGTATTTAGGAGAACCATAGTGTATGCTTTTTGGGCAGCTATGGTTTTTTTGCGTTGTAGGCGAAATCTATCGCAGAGCGGCAAATCCGCTTAGGAACTGTATGTAAATAACTTAAAACAGTTACGCAGGATTTTTCATACAGTTCCTTATTACATGGAGAAAGGAATTTGATATGGATATTATAAAATTATTAGAATTTGATCAGGTCAGAAATAAATGGAAAGAATTTGCAGTCACAGAGTCAGCGTTGGATAAAATTGACAGTATTATGTATTGCCTAAGTGAGAGCGAGCTTAGAAAAAATCTGCAGGATACAACGGATGCAAGAAATTTGATAGAGATTTGCGGAATGCCGCCATTGACGTCTGTACAAGAAGCAAAAGATAGTATCATGCGTGCAGTAAAAGAAGGATGTCTGCTGCCGGAGCAGCTCGAGAAAATTGAAAAATTGCTGACGGCAGTGCGCAGATTGAAAGATTATCTAAATCGAGGCATTGCGTATGGAAATCCATTGGCCTGGTATGAACAGAATTTGGATGCATTAGAAGAACTGCGGGAGGAAATCTCCTCTAAAATCAGAGGTGGAAAAGTGGATGATTATGCATCAAAGCAGCTGCAGCAGGTGCGAAATGAGATTGCCCGGACAAAGGATAAAATGAAGCAAAAAGCGGAGCAGACGCTGCGTACACAGAAATCTTATATGGCAGATCAGTTTTGTACCGTTCGAAACGGACATATTTGTGTTCCGGTAAAAAAGGAGTATAAGCATAAAATACAAGGCAGTGTCATAGACCAATCATCCAGTGGAAATACGCTTTTTATAGAACCGGCTGCAGTCTCTAAAATGCAGGAAACGCTGCAGTTATTCGAGATACAGGAAGAAGATGAGGTATCACGTATTTTGTATACATTGTCAGCGATGGCCGCGGATCAGGCGCTTGTTATGGAAGAAAATATACGGATGATAGAAAAGCTGGACTTTATGTTTTCCAAAGGGAAACTGAGTATGGAAATGCATGCGGCTGCGCCAAACATCAATTTGGACAAAAGAATACGATTAAAAAATGCAAGGCATCCGTTAATGGAAAAGGAGCAGTGTGTACCGCTGCAGTTTGAACTGGGAGAGAACGCCAACGGAATTGTAATTACAGGGCCGAATACAGGGGGCAAGACAGTTGCGATTAAAACGGTAGCATTAAACTGTTATCTGGCACAATGCGGACTTCATGTAACGTGTGAAGAAGCAGATATTTGCATGAACAGTTCATTTTTGTGCGATATTGGGGACGGCCAGAATCTCACCGAGAATCTATCTACGTTTTCTGCGCATATTAAAAATGTGTTGGAAATTGTAGATCATGTCAGTTCGGACAGTCTGGTCGTTATGGATGAGCTTGGTTCCGGGACAGATCCGACAGAAGGCATGGGAATTGCGATTGCTATATTAGAAGAGCTGCGCAACAGCGGATGTTTGTTTCTTGTTACAACCCACTATCCGGAAGTGAAAGAATATGCAGAGCGTACCACCGGAATTCAAAATGCCAGAATGGAATTTGACAAACAAACGCTGCAGCCATTATACAAAATGGTAATTGGTGAAGCGGGAGAAAGCTGCGCGTTTCACATTGCTGAAAAACTGGGAATGCCGCAGCGAATGTTGGAAACAGCCAAACGGGCAGCATACGGGCCGGATAATTATTCTTGCGAAGTTCAGCGGGAAAAGCGTAAAAAGAACACTGCCGGCTTAAAAAAGATAAAAAAGGCTAAAAAAGCGGCAGTTAGGACTGAACTTTCTCAAAAATTTCAGATTGGAGACAGTGTAATGATATATCCGGATAAAAAAATTGGGATTGTGTGCCAGCCGGTGAATGAAAAAGGAGCGCTTCGGGTCCAGATGCAGAATAAAAAAATATGGGTGAACCATAAGCGGGTAAAACTGCATGTAAAAGCAGCTGAGATGTATCCGCAAGATTACGATTTTTCCATTATCTTTGATACGAAGGCGGACAGGAAGATCAGACATGATATGGAAAGGAAATATACAGATCAGAGGATAGAATATGAAGAACATCCGGACAGCAATTAGTATATATATAATATCAATCTTTTTGTAAAATATAATTGACAAAAAGCTATTATAGGTGTATATTCAAAACAGAAAGCAAGAACAACATTTTGTAACCGTTCAGGTTAACAGTCAAACAGGAGGGTTTAGATATGAATGGAAGTGGAATGGAGCGAATAGGGTTTTTGGCAGGGATCATTACGGGATGCTGTGTGGCGGTTTTGCTTTTCAAAATGATGAAAAAGGACCGCTCTGCAAAGTGCAAATATGATGAACGGCAGCAGATTGTCCGCGGCCGTGGATTTCAGTATGGATTTTTTGGGTGGATGGCGTTTAATGGATTCTGTATCGTGGCAGATATCGGACTGGAAGTGCATTTTATGGATTTATCTATGACTTTATTTTGCGGGATGGTGATTGGAACAGCGATTTATGTATCTTATAGTGTCTGGCACGATGGATATTTTTCGTTGAATGAAAATCCGAAACGGGTCTTGTCCATTTTAATCACAGCAACAGCTCTGAACGTGGCATGTGCCGTTTATCGGATACATAACGGTCTGCTGGAACACGGAGTGCTTACATTTTTAAACGGAGCAAATCTGATGATTGCAATCGTGATGGTCTTTTTACTGGCGGTTATGTTTGTAAAGTGGGCGGCGGAGCGCAGAAATCAGGATAAGGGATAGAGTAAGGGATAAAGTAAGGGATAGAGACTATGAAAAATTTGAGATTAAAGGCTGCCAGAGCTGCAAAGGATTTGTCCCAACAGGAACTTGCGGATTTGGTTGGCGTTTCCAGACAGACGGTCAGTGCGATTGAAAAAGGAGACTATAACCCTACCATACGGCTGTGCATTGCGATCTGCCGGACGCTGGGGAAGACATTAGATGAACTGTTTTGGGAAGAAGGGTGATTGATATAAGATTTGGTAAGTTTTTATATTTATATTGCCAACTGAACAATTTTCCAGTAAAATAAGTTATCAGTACAGAGAAATTTATTTTATTTAAATGATACCAACAGGAGGGATCAGAATGTCTCAAAGAAAAGATATCCATAAAGTACTGATTATCGGCTCCGGTCCAATCGTGATCGGGCAGGCATGTGAGTTTGATTATTCCGGCACACAGGCTTGTAAAGCGTTGCGGAGCCTTGGTTATGAAATTGTATTGGTGAATTCCAATCCGGCTACGATTATGACAGATCCGGAAACCGCGGACGTTACTTATATTGAACCATTAAATGTAGAACGTATGGAGCAGATTATTGCGAAAGAAAGACCGGATGCGCTGCTGCCGAATCTGGGCGGACAGTCCGGGCTGAATCTTTGTGCAGAGCTGGCAAAGAACGGAGTGCTGGAAAAATATCATGTGCAGGTCATTGGGGTGCAGGTCGACGCGATTGAACGAGGAGAAGACCGCATTGCATTTAAGAAAACGATGGACAGCTTAGGTATTGAGATGGCAAGAAGTGAGGTTGCCTATTCGGTAGAAGAAGCCATGGAGATTGCAGATAAGCTCGGGTATCCGGTTGTGCTGCGTCCGGCATATACGATGGGCGGTGCAGGCGGCGGCCTTGTCTATAACGTGGACGAATTAAAGACGGTATGCGCAAGAGGGCTGCAGGCAAGTCTTGTAGGGCAGGTGCTTGTAGAAGAGTCGATTCTTGGCTGGGAAGAGCTGGAGCTGGAAGTAGTCCGTGATGCGGATAACAATATGATTACCGTTTGCTTTATCGAAAATATTGATCCTCTTGGTGTGCACACCGGAGATTCGTTTTGTTCAGCTCCAATGCTGACCATATCTGAACAAGTGCAGAAACGTCTGCAGGAAAAATCGTATAAGATCGTGGAATCGATTCAGGTGATTGGCGGCACAAATGTGCAGTGGGCGCATGATCCGAAGACAGACCGCGATATTGTCATTGAAATCAATCCCAGGACATCCCGTTCTTCTGCATTGGCATCCAAAGCAACCGGATTTCCGATTGCGCTTGTATCCGCGATGCTGGCAACAGGTCTGACACTTTCGGAAATTCCATGCGGCAAATATGGCACGCTGGATCGATATGTGCCGGATGGAGATTATGTCGTGATTAAATTTGCCCGTTGGGCATTTGAAAAATTTAAAGGCGTGGAAGATAAGCTGGGTACACAGATGCGTGCGGTAGGCGAGGTTATGAGTATTGGCAAGACGTTTAAAGAAGCGTTTCAAAAAGCAATACGTAGTTTGGAAACCGGCCGTTATGGACTCGGACACGCAAAAGATTTTGATGAGAAATCAAAAGAAGAATTGTTAAAACAGTTAATCACGCCTTCCAGTGAGCGTTATTTTATTATTTACGAAGCGTTGCGTAAAGGGGCGTCGATAGAAGAAATCCATGAGATTACAAAGGTGAAGCATTATTTCCTGGAGCAGATGAAGGAATTGGCAGAGGAAGAGGAGATGCTGGCATCGTGCAAAGGGCAGCTGCCTCAGGATCAGTTGTTGATTACAGCAAAAAAACATGGATTTTCGGATAAATATTTAAGCCAGATTTTAGATATTACAGAAGAACAGATAAGAAACCGTCGGATAGCGTTAGGTGTGGAAGAAGCGTGGGAAGGCGTCCATGTCAGCGGAACAGAAAACAGCGCATATTATTATTCTACTTATAATGCAGAAGATAAAAATCCGGTTACGCAGGGAAAACCAAAGATTATGATACTTGGCGGAGGGCCAAACCGTATTGGGCAGGGGATAGAGTTTGACTATTGCTGCGTCCATGCATCGCTGGCGCTGAAAAAGCTGGGATTTGAAACGATTATTGTCAACTGCAATCCGGAAACAGTATCTACGGATTATGACACTTCAGATAAGTTGTACTTTGAACCGCTGACTTTAGAAGATGTGTTAAGCATATATAAAAAGGAACAGCCGGTTGGAGTTATTGCGCAGTTTGGCGGGCAGACCCCGTTAAATTTGGCGGCGGATCTGGAAAAGAACGGAGTAAAGATCTTAGGCACTTCACCATCCGTAATAGATTTGGCAGAAGATCGGGATCAGTTCCGCGCAATGATGGAAAAACTGGACATTCCGATGCCGGAGTCCGGTATGGCGGTCAATGTAGAAGAAGCATTGAAAATCGCTGAGGAAATCGGTTATCCGGTTATGGTGCGGCCTTCTTATGTATTGGGCGGCAGAGGTATGGAGATCGTTTATGATGCGCAGAGTATGGCTGGATATATGAATGCGGCAGTCGGTGTGACTCCTGACCGGCCGATTCTGATCGATCGTTTCCTCGGTCATGCGACAGAGTGTGAGGCGGATGCTATCAGCGACGGCGCCCATGCGTTTGTTCCGGCAGTCATGGAGCATATCGAGCTGGCGGGAGTGCATTCCGGAGATTCTGCATGTATTATTCCGTCAAAGCATATTTCAGAGGAAAATGTAAATACGATTAAAGAATATACGAGAAAGATTGCAGAGGAAATGCATGTGCAGGGATTGATGAATATGCAGTATGCGATTGAAAAAGGAAAAGTATTTGTACTGGAAGCGAATCCGCGTGCGTCCCGTACGGTACCGCTCGTATCAAAAGTATGCAATATTCGGATGGTGCCGTTAGCCATTGAGATAGTGACAGCTGAACTTACAGGAAGACCATCGCCGGTTCCACAGCTCAAAGAACATCATATTCCATATTATGGTGTAAAAGAAGCGGTCTTCCCGTTTAATATGTTCCAGGAAGTAGATCCGGTGTTAGGACCGGAAATGCGGTCTACCGGTGAAGTGCTTGGACTGTCGGCGTCTTACGGTGAAGCTTTTTATAAAGCGCAGGAAGCAGCGCAGCTAAAGCTGCCGCTGCAGGGAACGGTATTAATTTCTGTCAGTGACAGGGATAAGCCGGAAGTCGCAGAAGTGGCCAGAGAGTTTGCAAAAGCGGGATTTCATATTATAGCATCTAAAAATACGTGCAAACTGATTCGAGAATCCGGCATTGAGGCAGAGATGGTATATAAATTGCATGAGGGAAGGCCGGATATGCGCGATTTGATTACAAATGGAAAGATTGATTTAATTATTAATACACCGGTAGGGCAGGAACGCCATGCCGATGACAGCTACCTGCGCAAAGCGGCCATTAAAAAGAAAGTGCCATATATGACGACTATGGCGGCGGCAAAAGCGACTGTCAGCGGTATTCTTTCATTGAAAAAGCATGGCAGCAGTGAGGTGCAGTCTTTACAAAAACTGCATGGGACAGTTGAAGAATAAGCGATAAAGCGCCTGTTTATATGCAGGAGCTTTACAATAAATAAGGAAAGGACAAAAACAATGAAAAAACGAAACAGAATGCTATCGCTTCTGCTGGCAGCGCTGCTTGCATTTCCGGCAGCCCCGTTAACTGCCATACCGGCAGAAGGCACAGCCGCGATAGCTGTAGAAGCGGCTGCTAAGAAAGCAGAAATCACAAATGTAGCGACCGGGACGCTGACGCTGGAAAAAGGTGAGACCTTTCAGCTAAAAACAAACCGTACCGATGTAAAATGGAAAAGCAGCAATCCGAAAACGGTTACTGTAAGCAAAACAGGTAAGCTGAAGGCTCTGAAAAAAGGAACTGCGAAAGTTACTGTTACAGCAGGCAGTACAAAAGCATCGATAGAAGTTACGGTAGGCACAAAGGTGGCAGGTGTGAATGTAATTAAGTCTGCGATCGCTCTTCCGGTTGGCGCAAAATCTACGATTAAACCGAACGTTACTCCGGCAGATGCTTCCAATCCGGCAATGGTTTATCAGTCTGCGGATTCTAAAATTGCGTCCGTATCCCAAAAGGGCGTCGTAAAAGCGAAAAAAGCCGGCAGAACGAAAATTACAGTAAAAGCGGCGGATGGTTCGAAAAAGAAAGAAACCGTCATCGTAACAGTGCATGCAGCGGACAGTGCAATTCGGCTGCAGGATGATTTTTATCAGGCAGTAAATGCTTCTTTATTAAGCGAACATGCGCTTAAGGAAAATCAGAATCAGTGGAACGGCTTTTCCGAGCTGCAAAATGCTGTTACAAATAATCTCAGCGCTCTGATCGATCAGCTTGCCGCTGAAAAAGACAAGTATGAGCAGGGAAGCATTGAACAGAAAATTATTGATTTTTATATGCTTGCCCGTGATATGCAGACCAGAGACCAGGCGGGCATTGAGCCATTAAGACCGTATTTGGACAAGATTGACAACGCAAAGACGATAGATGAATATGTAGATGTGCTTGCGGAGCTGGCGAAAGCCGGTATGGTAAGTGTATTAAAGTTTAACGTAGGACAGGATACGCTGGATTCCAGCAAATATGTGCTGATTCATCAGGGCCCGGCCTATGCGGTCCAGAAAGATTATATCGAAGGGGAAGCAAATCAGCCTATTCGAGATGCATTTTTAAATCTGATCAAGCAAATGTTTGTTCTTTCAGGAGAAAGTGAGGAAGAGGCTTCCAAAATTGCAGAGCAGGTATTCAAGATGCAGCAGGATTTTTCGCTTTCCGGAGCAGGCATGGAAGATATTTATAATGTGGAAAAATACTACAATCCTTATTCCAAAGAAGAGCTGGCCAGTCTTTACAGCAATTGCGATATTATCGGATTTTTGGAAAAAGTCGGCGTTACCCGTTTTGACAGGTGTATCGTGCAGGAAGTAGAGAATGCAAAGAAGGCGAACGACTATCTGAAACAGGAAAATCTGGAACTTTTGAAAAACTATACAAAATGTATGCTTTATTTTGGAAGCTCCGGCTGGCTGACAAGCGCACATGCGAAGGCAATGCGTGATTTTAATTCGTTAGTGATAGGCGCAACTGAGGAAAAGAGTGCAGATACGATCGCTAAGGAACTCACACAGTCCATGTTTGTCTGGGAGTTTGGCAAATTATATACAGATCAGTATTTTTCAGAAGAAAGCAAGCATGAAGTAGAAGAAATAACGAAGCAGCTGATTCAGACATTCCGCGGCAGAATCCAGAACATCGATTGGCTGTCCGAAGCGACAAAACAGGAAGCCGTCAAAAAGCTGGATGCGATAAAAGTCAAGATTGGATATCCAGATCAATGGCCTTCTTATTTCGACGATCTGTCTATAGATGCCTCCAAGAGCATTGTTGAGAATATTATGAACGCCAATGAAGCATTAAATGCAATGGCACAGGCCCAGCTGGATAGCGGCGTGAAGAAAGAAGAGTGGATTACGACGCCGCAGACGGTCAATGCATTTTATAATCCACAGGCAAATGATATTACGTTTCCGGCAGCCATTTTGCAGGCTCCGTTTTATGATAAAAATGCAGATGCCGCTGAGAATTTAGGCGGGATCGGCACTGTGATCGGACATGAGATTACGCACGCTTTTGACACAAACGGCGCAGGATATGACGAAAACGGCAATTACAGAAATTGGTGGACACAAGAAGATCTCGAGCAGTTTACGGCAAGAGCGCAGAAAGTAAAAGAGTACTATAACGGCATCGAAATTACAAACGGCCTGTTCCAGAATGGAGACCAGACGGTTACAGAAAATATCGCAGATATGGGCGGTATGGCATGTGTGCTGGAAATTCTTGGGGATGATAAAGAAGCGCAGCGCAAAGCATTTGAAAGCAACGCAAAGATTTGGGCAGCCAATCAGAGTGACCAGTACCGTGATTATCTTTTGATGGCAGATGTGCATTCTTTGAATAAAGTACGTGTGAATGCGGTGCTGCCATTGTTTGATGAGTTCTACGAGGTGTATGGCATTACGAAAAATGACGCTATGTATGTGGCGCCTGAAGATCGGGTGAAAATCTGGTAAGGATGATGTTGTGAAAAATAGGAACGAAGATTACAAAACAATGTAGCAGAGTATAAAATGAAGGGCTTCCGGCACATTAGACTTGTGCGGAAGCCTTTTATCCTTTCTCGTATCCTTTCATTTATGCGGTCTATAATTTTGTCAGCTTGCCATTATCAAAATAATAGATATCTTCTCTTTTGTATCCATATTTGGAATCAGGAATACTGAGATGTGGTTCAAAGGTAAACATCTCAACATCTGATAGTTTTTGGCAATTTCCCTTTTCGGTATATACTCTGTCATTTTTATTTTTTACAATGGAATGTCCGAGGTTTCCAAGAAAATCCAGGTTAAGAAATCCTTTTTTTACAATCAAATCATTCATTTAATAATATAATTGTTCAAATGTCATATCCGGTGTTGCCACTTCCATTAAAGTATGATGCAGATATTCTTCCATTTGAAGTCCATTTCTCCACTCATCTTTTTTTATATCATTAATTTCGTTGCATACGATTCCATTTTCAATGACAAGGGTTCTTGTATAATCCCCCCAAATATTATCCTTTTGAGGACTCAAATCAATTGTGATAATATCATTCTCATGTATGGTTTTGTTCGCTGCGCTGTAATTTTTGCCTGATACGGATAGAGCAGTTTCATCTCCGGCAAAAACAAAAGCGCCGACATTCCAATACCAAAATGAATCTGCTCCATTTTTCAACAAGTAATCTTCGCACAACATTTTGATATCCTGCAGGTTCATCCCGGCTTTCATAGTGCAGGCAATATGTTTTATGGTTGCTCTGTTTAAATTCTGCATTGTGGAATACAAACCAAGAGTTTTTTTCGTTGTACTATATCCATTGAATAAATGCTGTTTTGTCTTCACTGTTATATCCTGCCTTTCTATAAAAATCCAATGTACTTTCTTTCTTAGAACCGGTAAGCAGCATCATTTTATAGCAGTTTTCTTTCAAGGCAATTTCTTTTGCAAAATTCAGGCATTGTGTTGCCAGTCCTTTTTTTCTGTGTTTTTCATCAGTTATTACATTTTCAATGAAAGCATACGGCCGTTGGTTGTGAGTCATATTGGGGATGATGACACAGACACAGGAAGATACGATTTCTCCATTGTCTTCAGCGACAATCACATGATGATTTTTATCCTGACAAATATCATCCCAAATCTGCAAAAGTTCAGCTGTTTTTTCCGGCATAGGATTATCATGTAGCTGCATATACAACCTTAATAACCCATCTAAATCGTTTTTTACTATTTCTCGAATCATATATGGTTCAGATAAGGCGCCGTCTAAATTAAAAAGTAATATATTGGGGTTTTCCATGATATGTTCCTCCTCCAAAATCAAATTCTTTGAAACAATGTGTTAGGAAGCTGTCATAACACATAATTGTTTTTTGTGGTTGATGGGCTGTTGTTTTTCGGCTCGTTCCAGCAAATTTCCGTCTGTATCGGAATTCGTACACCAAAAAATTTCATTAATAACAATATTTCCGTCTCATACCAATCAGCAACACAATTGTCACAACAGCGGCCATCAATTCAGCAGCCGCAACGGATACCCAAATACCGTCAATTTTCCAAAACAATGGAAAAATAAGCACTGCTGACACTTGAAACACCAGCGTCCTTAAAAAAGAGATCAATGCCGATATAAAACCATTGTTAAGGGCTGTAAAAAAAGCGGAACCAAAGATAGCGGCTCCTGCAAACAAAAAGGAAAACGAAAAAATATGAAATCCCCGCAGGGTCAGGGCTAATAATTGTGCATCATAACCAACAAAAATGATCGAAAGCGGTTTTGCAAGCGTTTGTGCAAGCAGCAGCATACTGATGGAGAATCCAAGAGTAATACAGAGGCTTTTGCGTAACAAACTGCTTAATTCTTTATGGTTTCCTGCTCCATAATGGTAGCTGATGATCGGTGCGGTACCGACAGAGTAGCCGATAAACGCAGCCAGAAATACAAAATTTACATACATAAGCACACCATATGCTGCTACACCGTTTTCCCCTGCAAATTTCATCAGCTGTACGTTATATAGCATACTGACGATGGACATGGAAATATTTGTCATCAGTTCGGAGGAACCGTTTGTGCAGGCTTTCCATAAAGACGACCCATCTAAGGTTGTTTTTGTAAGCTGCAGAGGGCTGCTGTTTTTGCGGGCGAAGTAAAAAACAGGAGTGACGCCGCCGACGAACTGTCCGCATACGGTAGCTGCCGCGGCGCCTGCCAGTCCCCAGTGCAGCAGGGCTACAAACAGCGTATCTAAAATTATATTTGTGATTCCTGCAAGAACGGTTACGGCAAGTCCCATATTTGGTTTTTCAGCAGTAGAAAAAAAGCTCTGGAACTCATACTGCAGCATAAGCGCCGGCAGTGAGAGCAGGCAGATGCGGCCGTAGAGCACACATTGTTCCAGCATACTTCCTTCTGCGCCAAGAGCAGCGGCGATCGGGCGGATAAAAATCATACCGCATACAGCGATTACAAAGCCACACATAGCTGTGACGTAGATAAACAATGAAAACATTTGATTAGCTTCGTCTTTTTTGCCCTCCCCCATTGTCTTTGCGATCAAAGCGCTGCCGCCGGTGCCGAACATAAAACCTATGGCGCCGAGAATCATTAAAAACGGCATGATAAAATTAAGCGCGGCAAAGGGAGTCTTGCCTGCAAAATTGGATACAAAAAAGCCATCGATCACTCCGTATATAGATGTAAAAATCATCATAATTATCGACGGAAGTGTAAAATGCATCAGTTTTTGATAAGAAAAATGATCGGATAATTGAATCGTTCTCTGTGTCTTTTTATGCAGCAGTCTCATAGTTCTTTGCTCCTTTTATCATAACGGTTATTTCATAACTGTTCTCGGATTTTTTCTTTGAGAGCAGTCAGGTATTTCTGCGTCAGCTCCAAATATTTTTTCTGGTCAGCTTCCGTCCAGGATCCTAATATTTCATTTTCAAGTTCCGCCAGCTTTGCAACGCCATTTTGAGAGCAGTCCATCCCTTTTTCGGTAAGGAATACTTTTTTCTTTCTGCCGGTATCGGATTGTAAATAAATCAGTCCGTCAGCTTCCAGTCTTTGGATTGCCGAATGAATGGTCTGTCTGCTTGTGCCGGATATTTTGCAGATATCGCTTAGCAGGCAGCTTCCTCCATTGTTGCAGGCCGCATACAGAACCATCATCGTACTGTCGGACAAGCCAAGTTTAAGCGCTGCTTCGTGGTAAGCAGCATCGATTTCGCTTGTCAGATAATTTAAACGTTTTAATTCTGTTGTCATAAATTCTGCCATCATAGAACCTCCTATATGTATGAAATCGTACATTATGTATTATAGTACGAAATCGTACAAAAGTCAATTTGTTTTTATAAATGTGGAAAATAAATAATTAGCGGATGAATCGATTTTGAATGGATTTGTGTTATAATAATAAAAAACTTACAAAAACATATGCTTAGGAATTGAATGTAAACAACTTAAAGCAGTTGCTGCCTGTGTTATTTCATGATGAAAGGCAACAGACAGAAGGGAGACGAAAATATGAGAATTGCAGTAGTGGGCAGCATCAATATGGATATGACGGTTATCGCAGAGCGCATTCCTTTGAAAGGTGAGACGCTAAGAGGAGATCATATCAGTTTGACGCCAGGCGGCAAAGGAGCGAATCAAGCGGTTGCAATGGCGAAACTTGGTGCAGAAGTGGAAATGTTCGGCTGTGTGGGGAATGACAGTAACGGCAATATGCTTTTGGAAAATTTAAAGCGGGCAGGGGTAAAAACGGAGCATATTCAAATTACAGGTCAAAAACCGACAGGAACGGCATTCATAACTGTTGCGGAAAATGATAATACCATTGTGGTCGTTCCCGGAGCAAATGGAATGGTTGACCGCAAGTATATTGACAGCGTAAAATCTTATTTGGAAAGTTATGACATGGTTGTACTTCAGCATGAGATTCCATTAGATACGGTACACGATGTTGTGGATTTTTGCACTGACAAAAAGCTTCGGGTTGTGCTTAATCCGGCTCCTGCAGCGAAAGTGCCGATGGATATTGTAAAAAGGGTGAATTATCTGACGCCAAACGAGCATGAAGCAGCATTGATTTTTGGAGGAGGACAGTCTGTAGAGGAGTTTTTAAGACGATATCCGGAAAAACTTATTATTACGCAAGGCTCCAGAGGAGTTTCCGCATGCCTGAAATCGGGAGAAATATTGCATATTCCGGCCAGACCGGCAACGCAGGTGGTAGATACAACAGGGGCAGGGGACACATTAAATGGTGCATTTTGTGTACGCATAGCGGCGGGTGACGATCTGAAGAAGGCACTGGCGTATGCCAACACAGCGGCAAGCCTGTCGACAGAAAAGTTCGGTGCACAGGCAGGGATGCCGACTGCGGAAGATGTGGAAAAAGAGTTAGGGATTTATTGCTAAAAATTATATTGGACACTTTTCCATTGATAAAAAAAGAGTGCAACAGTGGATTTTGAAATACAACTGCTGCACCCTTTGGCAAAGTGTAACTAGATTTTGCTTAAATTACTGAATTAAGGAACAGGCGCAGAAACGCAGAAGTATAGAGTTATCGTAACATGGGAAGCTATTTATGATATAGCCGAAATTGCAGATTATATAAGCGCAGTTTGGATAGAAAATTCCAAAAAAGAAAAAACCCTGTAAATCCAAGATTTACAAGGCTTCCCAAGGGTTAAGTGCGGAAGATGGGACTTGAACCCACACGAGCGCATTGCCCACAAGATCCTTAGTCTTGCTCGTCTGCCAGTTCCGACACTTCCGCATTTGTTACCAGTAATTCCTGGCGACTTATACAGTATAGCATCTGACAGGAAAGATGTCAATAAAAATATTGTAAAAAAATTTAGAAAAAAAATAAAAAAGGGGGTTGACGAATTTATAAAAGTCATGTATGATATCTAATGTGCTCAGCAAGAGCAAGCAACACGCAGAAGTGGCGGAATTGGCAGACGCGCAGGCTTCAGGTGCCTGTGGTAGCAATATCGTGTGGGTTCAAGTCCCATCTTCTGCATTCAAGGATGTATTACAAAGGGTTAAGGCGTGGGGATTGGCGCATATCTCCATGCCTTTTCTTATGCTTAATTGTGATTAAAACTATACAATCGAACATTCTAAAGAATCAGCCAAACGTTGGTGAATATCATCACGAGATACATCAAAGCCATAATAGCTTAATAACGTTTGAACATTGGAATGTCCACTTATCTGCATTATTTGCTGCAATGACAGCTTACGACTATCCAACAATAAGGAAAGGAAAGTTTTGCGTATCTTATGGTTGCCCTTTGGTGTAAGCCCCAACTTGCGACAATATTTACGAATCCTATAATCAAGCGTAGACGGCGATATACCACCAAAAATCAATACATCATCAGGATCAAGGTTATCAATAGCCATATCGAGCAGATTACACGCAACAGGGGGCAATGGAATAACACGCTGGCTTGATTGATTTTTTGTTCTTCTATCAATATGATGGCCCACAACATGCCATTCACCTTTTGCATTGCGTTGCCGGTCCAATATATATATGCGGTCAATGGTAATCGTATGAGCCTTTGTATCATAGGAATCACGCCTTAACGCGAGAAGTTCATCACATCGAAGCCCCATATAAAAATTACATGCAACACACAAACAAACATTCTTTTTCGTAGAAATAAAATCTTCAAGTGCTAAATCCACAACCTGCTGAATCTCATCGGCTTGGAAAACTTGCGCATCCTCTTTTTTTATAGAATCACTAGAATTATAGAATAAAGAAGTGTCAACGCGAAACGAGTCGCAAGGGTTAGCGTCAATATATCCCCTACGAAAAGCGAGAGTTAAAAGTTTGCGCAGCGTAACAAATGAATTATAAAATTGCTTGCGGTCCATATGGTTATCCAAAATCAGAGAACTTGCAAAATCCTCAATATCAATTAATCGAACGTCACAAAGCCTAATATGCCAAATAGGAGAATCCATATAGTACTTGCGAACAAATGCCTCTTCGCGATGAATTGTATTATGACTCTTGACATGTAATTCGCGATAAGCAATATATTCGCCATAGAACGATCCTATTGTCTGGTTGCCATCTTGATAATATGTAAGGTACAAAAACTCAATAAGTTCTTGATAAGTACGCTTAACAATCATTTGACGATTTTTCGCGAAACTTTCATTGTATATATAAGTTCGCCAAACGCCTTTTTTATCTTCCCATACTTTATGCGTATGGATCTTTAAAACTTTCATCTCCTTTTCTTTTTGCTTCATTTGTTCCATCAAAAGCCCCAGCTCTTCGTCATATGTGATGCTTAATCCATTAATCATTTAGGCATCACTCCTTACGCCTCACATAATACCGAGCCCAAGAGAAAAAGGCAAGGGTCCAAATTGTAAATATTATATGGATAGAATATGTATAAATTGTAAAATCACATATAAAGGCATTAAAATCCCCATAAAGGCGTTTCATATATCAATAATGGGAAATATCCAAAGAATATATAAAATGCGAATATGGGGCAATTAGGCATATTTAAGAGAATATGAAGTTAAATAACCTTACGCTTACGAGGTTGTTTTTTTGTGATAGAATCATGAGAATCAATAGATATGGAAACATCAGGCTTAGCGTCAATGAATCCCTCTTTTTTATATTTTTCAACTTTTTTGAAAGTATCAAATGCATCTCGAAGCTCCCTGTCATGGACAAAAAACCAAATTCTACGCAAGCGTTTTTTATCAATAGAACCCTCATCGTCTATAACCAAATCATATTCGCGAACGAAAGTAACACACCCAAAAGCGGTGAAAGGAGACATTAAAATATAGGTCTGCTCGCGAATCTGCTTAGCCAAGCGCATAAATACCTGAGTCGTGCCAAATATCTCCGTGTGCTGCTTTCGCTGTTGGCATATCTCGCTTAAAACCTCCACGTTAAAATCACGAGAAGTGGAAGTTGAAAACCAAGTTTGGATCTCATCTATTACACATATGCGGCCATATATAGACGAGCTTTCTTCTTTATCTCTAGGTAATAAATCGCGCCAAGTACTTAAAACAAAATCTTCGTCTCTATAAGCATAATTAGTACCAATGCGGACCTTTGGATATTCTTTCTTGCGATTAAGCAGGAGATAGGTTAATAAGGTAGTCTTACCGCTGCCCTGCTTACCATCTATGATCTTTAATCCATAGTAACGATATTCATCAGGATTTCGAGAAAAAAGATCATGAACATACTGGCGAGGGAAATCCAAAAACAAGCGAATAAAAATATTAGGGCGAGAAACGCGATAGTGTGATGTGGCCTTAACAGGGCGATTGCCCTTAATGTAATAAATAAGGGCATGGACAACGATTGAGAAAACAAAAGGAGCGCAAACAAAAAAGAGGATCTTCATTATAAGAAACAAAAAATCAAAAACAAATGAATACGCTCCCATAACATCAAAAAAAAGACTCAAAAAAAACACCCCCTACTTTAGATTTCTAATCTTCAAGAACAAAGAGTATGAAAAGCGAAATGAATAAATAGCAAAATAGAAAGTTAGAATGGAAAATATCGTGTCAACAGGGATAAAGTACCCAACCTTAGAAAAAAGCACATTAAGAATTGTGGTAAATTCTACAAGCGAGTCTTGAAAAGTGACATTAGGAATCAAAGAGATAATAGGGGTCAGCAAAGAGACAACCCCTAAAATGAGAGAATAGAAAATATCAACAATCACATAATCACCCCCTTAATGATTGCCCCTAATGGTTCCAACGGTGCCAGACGAGCCAATAGATGAAGAATATGCATCAAAAGCACCACTTACCCATGAGGGAATGTCATGGACTAACCTACGAGCAAAAAAGAAAAGTATTAAAAATTTTTGTAATGAAATAAGAAAGGCATGAATGGATATATCCCATCCAAAAATAGAACGCTCCATAAACGAAAAATCTATAACAACAACCTCACTATCAAGTCCCTGCGCCCAAGAAACACCACTATGCTTTGGATAAATAGAAAATGTAGGGGGAACATCATGGGGACCAATAATGCCTTTTATATTGTCCATACACAATTTGGAAAAAGCATAAGAACCACCAAACAATAAAACAACAGGGGCAAAAACCTCTTCGAGCCGTGAGTGTAAATCAATAGTAGGAGTAAACCAATCCTTAAATCTACTTTCTATGTTAAAAGTGAAATTTATAGATATATCCTTAACTTTGACAATCAAATCATCAATCTTAAAAATTAAATCATCGAAAAGGTCAACAAAAAAAGGCTTGAGGTTTAAATTGTTGGTGTCAAATGATATAGAAAAGTCATTTATAGAATCCAAAACATTGTCAATAGTGGAAGAAATAGTGGAAAGAATAGGAATGCCACTAAGCAATGAATCCAAGCGATTACAAATAGGTGTAAACGATGGAATGGCATCAATAACGCGATCCCCTAACGACAAAATAGCATTTACGCAATCATCACAAGAAATGGAAGATATAGCGGTCAAAATAGGGGATAATGTATCATCTAACAACTCAAAAATTTTTTTTGTGTAAGTTGCAATAGTGGAAAGATGCTTATTTTGTTGCCAATCGCTCAAGATACCAAGAATAGATGGAATAATAGAAGAAATGTCATATATAGCATCTATAACGCCTTGAGCAGATATGCCATTGATAGCGTCCAAAATATTGCTTAATAGCGTGGTAATAGGTTCCAATTCAGGAATAGCCTCAACAATGCGAGTACCCAGAGAAATAAGCCCACTATGAACCATATCTTTAAACGCCACTAATAAATCATATATCTTATTTAGCACTTTAAGGATTTTATTTAAACGAGTAGCAATCTTAGAAATAAGTGCATTTGCCTCCCAATCACTTAAAATCCCCAAAATGGCGGAGATAATAGATATAATGCCCGATAAGTCAATGGGGGAGTTACCTCCAGGAGTAGGGAGTTGCTTTTTTGTTGCGACAGGGACGGCCTTTGTATCGGGGATACTAACAGGGAGCTGAAGCACCTTATCAATAGTATCTCCACTTGTTTTATCGTTGCCAATGTCCAAGCCTGGGGCCGTAGGGTCAAGTATGGTTATCCCGCCTTTAGCGTCTATATCATCATCAGATGGCATGTCGATAGTGTAGGAAGTGTCAACATAAGAAAGCGTAACCCCATTGGTACACTTCACCCCATCATCGGAGTAGGAATCAACAATGAAAGAATCATTACTCATTGCATCACTTAGCGAAGAAGCAATGCCATGCAAATAATAGGCATAATTGCCATAGGTATAACAACAAGCGGAATCATCAAAATTGCCGACAGAAAGCGTAGCCTTGCGTGAACTTGCGGACCAATACTTAGAAGTGGAATCATAATATGCAAGGGATTTATTGATAGTAAGGTGTGCATCGGTGAAATCATCCAAATATAATGTGCCGTCCATAGCATACACACGATAGCAAGTAGATGGAACATCATAAACAACATAAGGATTAAGGGCACCTGCGGACGTGTCGATGCGAACAATATAAGTATTTCCATAAGAATTTAACGTTGCAAGCGAGTTGCTATCCATAGAAGTAAAAGCAGAAGCAGGGATAAGAGATGAATAGTCACTATCAACAAGTTCAATATAGGACCCTTTCTTTGTCTCTTGGTTAGCATACGCCATCATTTCGCGATAGAGGGATGGGGAATAAGTGACGGTGCCATCATCATGCACATCTATTTCATTACTGATATCGCCCTCATGATTAGCCAAAAACTCGTTAATACTATCATACATCCTATTCTCACGAACCTCGGAGGCTATATCATAAAGCTCAAATCCAACGACAGAGGCGCAAATCGAAAAAAGGGCGTATAAATATGTTTGCTGCGTGACTAATGGCAATGCAATGGACATAGCCTGCGTTTTACGTGGAGAGGAAAGAAAAACATTGAAAAATAGAACAAAAGCAAGGACAAAGGCAAGAGAACGCTTTAAAATGGGTTTTATTTTATGCATATGTACCTCCTTATAAAAAAAATGGGAGTGATGCACGAACACCACCCCCACTTGCCGGGAAAACCATCAGGCCCCGTGAATCTGGGAAAGAATGAAAGACAGACCTTTGCGGAAACCAACAAAGCCTAACACAGCAGGAAGAACATATGGAATCAAGCCATAGATCTGCTGGAAGACAGTGTTCAGTGTAAGAGCGTTTTCACCCTTAAACAAATCAGACAACATCATAACATAATCACCTCCTTTCAAGGGAATTAAAAGTGAAACATAAAGGACAAAAGCCATTTTATGCCAAAAACAACGCCCATAAAAGGCAATGCGAGGGGCAAAACATGGGGGATAAGGTCCCAAAGGCATGATAGAATAGAATTAAAATCACCCATTAAAACGATGGAATCCATTAAAACAACACCCCCTTATCAAAAAAAGATGCGAAAAAACTTATACAAAATAAACAAAAACAACGAAACGATTAAAAATGAAGCAAATTGACGAATGGAAAGAACATAGTCCTTAATCATTGGAAGTGTATTATCAATGGGTGCATCGGGAGCCCCATGATACCAAACATTCGAGGTATAGGAACCATCACTATTACACAAAAAAACATCAACATTGGAAGTAACAAAAGAGCTAAAACGCAAATAAGCGATATTGGAATTAGACAACAACGAAAGTGAATTAAGCGTCATACGAGAAACAATAGAACCATTAACAACGCTATAAATATGAAATTTGGTGTTACCATATGCAGGCGAAACCAAAGAGGACACATTGCCATCAAAACAATAACCAATATAACAATCATCAAATGACAAAATACATGTGGAACTATTTGATTTATAGACTATATAGTTATCATATGGAAGTGAAGAAATATTAACATAGCTGCCATCAACGAAAATAAAACTAGCATCACGAGCATTAATGGAATCAATATCCTCTGCGTGAAGCGGAGAGCAACTAAAAATAAACCATGCAACTAAAAGCAAGAAGAAAAAGAAGTGTGGCGGTGGGCGATATGGATGCATAGACATAACGATTACTCTGCCGGCACGTACTTGATGGTAAGGTAGCTGCGGCCGTTGCTTGCGAAAGTGGAAATGGAAACATTAATATCTATAACGTCATCAATAGCAATTCCAGCGGCAACGTCAGGGGGTACGTTAGAAATTTTCCACACCTGCCCATCCTTATAGGTGCAAAGCGTTACAACATCATTTCCCTGATAATCCTTTTTATTGACTTTTTCAAGGACTCTGAGGCCCTCGACAAATGACTTTAAACCCATAACGAAAAACTCCTTTCGAGAATAGAATATATAGAATAATTAGAAAAAAAAATAGAAAAAGTGAGGTCATTTGTACATTAAAAGGATACGCCAAACCTTTTTTATCATTTAGATTAAATATATGATAGCGCACATGAACATAACAGTCAAGGCCCTTTTATTATTTTTTTATAAAAAAGCATCCTTTGGGACAATGGACAAATAGGGACCATCATGTTCAAGAATACAATCATCAAATCCAAAATTAACATAATACCACAAAACATTATCAATCATATCAGATATAGGCATGGAATCAAATTCCCAAGATGTGAAACAAAAAATAAGAACATCGGGGAAAGAGGAAGAACACAAAACAACATTATATCCATTAGCAGATGGAATATCACGACGAACAAAAGAAAACATATAAATACCTCCTAAACTAATAAATATTTTGAATGTAGGCGTGGGCAATATCATCACGATGGGCACCATGCCCCAACATACGGGAAACATAGCTTACACTATCGTCCATAGTATGGGATTGCCGATAAGAGTCGAAAAGTCGTTGCGCATATGCTTTACGTATGCTATGGATAGATGTTTTACTGTACTTACCACTTAAACCACAGGAACCCATTGCGCGACGTACCGCTTGGTTAATACTTTCATGTTTAATTTCAAAAACACGATGGCCTGGGCCATTTTTCAAATCAAGCAAAAATCCACGAAATGCAGGGGAGTTATCCCAACTAACAGCAACACGACTTCGCCTACCTTTACTATCTATTATATGTATGGAAACATTATCATCATTTATTGCAATATCATCCTTATGGAGTTTGCCCAATTCAGATATGCGGCACCCAAAGCCATAAGATAAGCGAATAGCAACATAGGCGTTGCGAGGGATATTGGAATTAAGCAAAGATTCTATATCAGAATAATCCATCATAACACCATAGCGGCCTACAAAGTCTTTGCCATGTGGAACATGCAGCGTAGCTTGAGTATGCAAGCCATAAGTGACGTTGCAAACACGAACCAATTTATACATATAGGAAGTATAGGTTTTTAAAGTCTTGTTGCTACACGTTTGAGCCTTATAATTGAGAAATGATTGCATATGGGAGTGATTAATGTCTTTAATCATGCGTACATTAGGGTGAACTTCGCGCATCCACGATGAAAAGGACGCGCTAAAGTTCAATAGATTTTTTCGATCGGCGTAGGAAAAAATGCGATTGCTGGAACCCAATCCCTGGGCCTTTGCGCTATGTTTACTTTCCCCTAAACGCAAATTGCGAGGGTCATTTATCGCATTGTAATATTGATATTTTAAATTCCTACCCATATATAGAACCTCCTACTATTGAGGGCTAAGAACACGATAGAGCAAATCAAAAGATACAGGATCAACGTTAAGAAGCCTAAATAAAAATGAACCATCATCAAGTGGGACAAAGTACATACGAGCCCCCAAGTCCTCTAACATGGAAATGATATGCACGATATAAACGCTATCCATAAAATTTAGCATTTTAAGATGGATATCAATGCTCGAAGTAGTAGCGAAAATAAAGGCAACAAAAGCAGGTCCAGACTTGAACATTTTACAACTTGGAATTTTATATTTTGCACTATTCATACAGAATCCTCTCTTATGTATTAGCATAAAGATATAGCACATTAACGCAAGCGTTAATGTGTACATCATACGACAAAGCGATAGTTTGTATCGAAACCAAAAATTAAAAGTTTGTTATGTTAAAATTACTTATTCTATGCAAAAAAAATACATAGACAAAATGAGCCCCACCAAATCATGATAAAAAGCATGAAGATATGGAACATTCCAAATAATGGAAAAATAAGAACAAAAAAGGTTATTTTAACGGGATATGCCTTCAACCCATGAGATGCTTTTTTCTTTGCAAATGCCACAAGCACCTAATGATTAACGCATAAATGATATAATCCCCATTTTATATTTGCATTTGCACTTGAATGTGCCTAACATAGCACTCCTTTCTTTAGTTTTAAATTATAGGGATAATTTGCCAAAAAATAGAATTAGAGAACATATTTTTTTATTCGATAAGAATACATATATGAATTGCGATACTAGATAATAACGCCACTTTTTTCTATGCAATAATTATACATCAAAAAAAGCAATTACGCAAACATATAAAAATATTTCTTACGATAATAATTCTCATAAAACCTTATTTTTCGACATATTGCATCAATGTCAAATAAAGATGAAACTTTTCCACGACACGAAGAATATTCAATCATAGCATCCACATAGGACTTATCCAAACGTTGAAGAATGGCCCCGCCTTTAGCCTTTTCGTTGCATAATGTACGCAAAATAAGGGAAAAAGTGCGTTCGTGCTCATCTTTATCTGGAATCTCTTGATATTCAATGGAAGTGCAAGGAACAATGTTATCATCTATTGGAGCATTAAAGGTAGCATCCACGCTATCAATAAAAGCCTTATCTTTACGTTCGCGATTCTTGAGCATTGCGTCAATCTCATAGACACGAAAATTTTCAAGGTATTCTTCCATCTGCTGCATCTGGAGATAAACAACCATCTGACTAAAGGATTCAGATGTGAAAGTGGAAACACTATGACACATCACTTTGCCATGCTGCCGAACCTCGCTGTAGAAATCTCTTGGATCGATAAAATAATCACTAACCTCTGGACGCTTCAAGTTTTGGGAACAAGTATACTTACGCTTATTCTTCAAGCAGCTTCCATCGTCAAAAAAATCCTTAGTTATGTATTTAACAATGTAAGATGCTAAACGACCACTATTGCTATCGCACTTAATAAGTGTATTGAAACCAAGTAAACGAGTGCAAGAAGCCAAATTATAAATAGGCTTGTCCTTTGTTTTATAATCAACATAAAGCAAATCACCATAATACTTACTTTTGGGGTTGTTGTTCGTAGCATGTACTAAATCACTCGAAAAATCACAATCCTTAACCAAAACATGAAAATGCCAACGTCCAGACTTATGATGTTCGGGGATCGCTAAATAAGCCATATCTGGATTCTTGCGTTTCCACGTTTTCAAATAGCAACCAAGAGCACGAACACAAGAATCATAATCATATCCATCATGCAGGGAATCATCAAAAGTGACGGTCAGGAAATAGTCAAAAACATTGCTGCGGCAAAGGTAATAAATATTTTGTTTAGCGCGTTTCAAAGCCTTTGCCCTATTTGACGCATCTTTCAAGGCTTGTTCTTCTGGACTCAAGACAACCTTTTCACGTTCTATCTTGACGTGATCGGTAGGAACCAAAACATCAATACCAAAAATATCGATATCATCGCGAGATAGCATAATAGGGTCCGGGAAACAATCAAAAAGGATAACGCGAAATGGATCATGACAAAAATTTAGGTAGTCTTCCATCATGTGCTCAACATGCAATGATGGAATTTCTTTTTTCTCCCTAAGTTCCAAGAAAGAAAGCACCTTGTTATCACGCTTTTCCTCAAAGTTAGGTAGACGATATACTAATTAAATAGATGTTT
>CAJUBQ010000067.1 GCA_910584595.1 uncultured Eubacterium sp. | reverse complement strand
GACGATTGGCTGAATGAGCAGGGATACCGGATGGTAATCTGCAAAAAACACATTGTCATATACCGGGTTATTCATGAAACTGTATATGTATATCACATCGCAGATACGCAGACGGATTACACAAAGTTATTTTACCGGTAAGTAGTATCGGCAAGCTGCCATAGAAGATTAACTGATTTTTGCCTGGCGCTATCGTAGAAAAAGACAAGCAAAGATCATGGGTTATTTATTTACAGTTCCTTAGAGCGTGTTTGAAAAATCATTCCCGCGATCTGCACTCCCCACTATGCGGAGAATTTATCCCAAATTTAATCAACGTAGCCCGCTACGACTCATAAATTTGGGATGAATTCTCCACAAAGTGTGAAGCACATCTCACGGAAAGCATTTTTCAAACACGCTCTAGTATAACAATGCAGAAAATTTTACAAAAATATGATAAAGCGGAAGGTTACATAGGAATATGCTCTAACTTTACATCATTTTGCGTTATATCTGTTTTAATAATGAGACATGAAGAATATAAAGAACGGATAGTGTATTTTGGATGGGGAAAGTATGGAATCTATGATTTAGCATTGGCTTTAAGATTTGTAAAAAAGATGATTTGGTTTTTATTCCAATTTCAGAAAAGTTTCTATAAATTGGATAAAAAAAGACAGCCGTAAGTTCTGTAATAAAAAGAAGAACTTACAGTTGTCTTTTTTGCATTATAAATATATGAAAAGTATGCACAAAAAGAAAAAAACATAAAAAGATTTAAGGATTATTTAATATATTTTCTTTTATACTTGCGCCAGAACAAAAAGAACAGCATTATGTATAAAAAGAAAGGAGCAGGCAAAATGTATCTGCAGATTTTAAAAAAAGACTTAAAACGGAAAAAGACGATGAATCTGATCCTCTTTATTTTTATCGTTCTGGCAGCCACGTTCATTGCTGGGAGTGTGAATAATATGGTCACTGTAATGACTGCACTGGACACATTTTTTGAAAAAGCGGAGGTTCCGGATTATATGCTAAGTTTTGCAGATGAAGGAGAGGCGAGGCAATTTGAACAGTTTGCGAAGCAGGAGCATTATTCCATCAGACAGCAGGAAGTCATACAGATCGATCCCAAAAAGATGGAAAAAGAAGATGGAGAGATGGATTATAACAATACGGTAGTCATTTCAAGAATCGGGGATTCTGTCAGAATTTTTGACAGTTACGATCGGGAGGTTACACACATAAACGATGGTGAGATTTATTTTGCGGTAAAGGTGTTAGAATCAGAACAGTTACAGGTCAAAGATCATGTCCGTATTGCAGCAAATGGAAAGGAAGGACGGTTTGTAGTTGCAGGCGGAGTCAGAGATGCTATATTTGCATCAGAGATGGCAGGAATGACGCGGGTTTTTGTCAGTGATAAAGACTATTCTTATTTTGATGCGGCTGATGCGGAGCATTTGTATCTGACTTGTATTGATACTGATGATGATAAGTTTTCTGAAAAATTTCATAAGCTTGGGCTGAACGTTGTGATGGAGATCGATCAGGATGAGATACGGCTGCTTTATATGGTGGATATGGTGATCTCTGCAGTGATGATTGTCGTCAGCATCTGTTTGATTTTGATTTCGCTTGTGATCCTTCGATTTACGATTCTTTTTACGATGAGTGAGGAATTTCGGGAAATTGGCGTGATGAAAGCAATCGGTATTGCGAATCGTAAAATACGCGGGCTTTATGTTGTAAAATATTTTGCGATATCTTTGGCGGGCGGCGGAGTTGGACTTTTGTTAAGCATACCATTTGGCAGGCTGATGCTTGGCAATCTGTCAAGAAATATTATGATGGAAACAGAGGGGAATTTCATCTGGAATGTTTTGTGTACAGCAGCCGTTGCGGGAGTTGTGGTACTGTTTGGATATTCATGTACGCGCAAAATAAAACGGTTTTCACCGATGGATGCCATTCGCGGCGGAGAGAATGGAGAGCGTTACAGCAGAAAGGGCGTGTTGTCATTAGGCCGGTCACGGCTGCCGGCAGTGGCGTTTTTGGCGTTGAATGATATTTTGAGTGGCATCCGGCGTTATGTTGCTTTGATTTTAATATTTATGATTGGGATTTTGTTAGTGATTATTCCTGTTAATGTTATGAATACACTGCAGTCTGACCATTTGCTGACATGGTTTAGTATGGCGCCATGCGAGCATGTGATAAGCAAAGAACAGTTGTTTAATTCCAACAGCAATCGTCGTGCTTGGATACAGGATCAGCTGGATGAAATCAGCGCCCAGCTGTCAGATCATGGTATCAGGGCGGAGGTGTATGAAGAAGTATTGTTTCGTATGAGCATTTTATTTAAAGATAAGCAGGAATCTTCGCTTGCTTTTCAGGGAATTGGCGATATTACGGCGGACAGATATGTATATCTGGAAGGAAGCGCACCGCAAGATGCTGATGAAGTAGGCATTTCTCACTTGATTGCAGCCAGACTTGGCGCACAGATTGGGGACACTGTTTCGATTCAATGTGGGAATGAACAGCGTTCGTATTTGGTAACAGCTATTTTTCAGACGATGAATAATCTGGGAGAGGGCATTCGGTTTTCTGAAAAAGAGGAGCTGGATTATCGTTTCGTATTCGGTAGCTTTGGCATACAGATCAGATATACAGACGATCCGGATAACAAGCAGCTGGAACAGAGAAAAGAGCAGTTGAAAGATTGGTTTGCAGATTATGAAGTTTATACGGCAGGAGAATATGTCAACGAGATGATCGGAGATATCAGCGGTCAGTTAAAAGGGATGAAGTATTTGATTTTAACAGTTGTTTTGTGTATCAATATGCTTGTTACCGTATTGATGGTAAAAAGTTTTTTAACAAAAGAAAAAGGGGAGATTGCAATGCTCAAAGCGATTGGATTCAAAAATGTTTCCCTGGCAGTGTGGCAGACGCTTCGCATCGGTATTGTATTATTTATTTCTTCAGTGATTGGAACGGCGTTGTCTGCACCGATCTCACATCTTTGCGTTACACCGATTTTTCAGATGATGGGTGCGCAAAGCATTGCATTTGATATCAGGCCGATGGAAGTGTATGTACTGTATCCGCTGGTTGTCTTTGCGGTAACCGTTATCGCAGGTATGTGCGCAGCTATGCAGGTGAAAAAGATCCCGGCATCCGATGCTTCAAATTTAGAATAGGATAAAATAAAAGAAAATAAAATCTTGAAGTTAGAATTGAAAATGGTTAAAATAAAAGGAGACATATTATGAAAAATATATTGGAAGTTAAAGATTTGTGCAAAACATATATAGCCGACAGGCGCCAAAACCATGTGCTTAGAAATGTAAATCTGACGATACGGGAAGGGGAGATGACTGCGGTGATGGGGCCGTCAGGATCAGGAAAATCAACGCTTCTGTATACGGTGTCAGGTATGGATACAATAACAGCGGGAGAGGTGTGTTTTTGCAGCAGAAATATTGCAAAACTGTCTGCTGCGCAGCTGGCAGATTTGCGGCTGGATGAGATGGGTTTTATTTTTCAGCAGATGTATATGTTAAAAAATTTGTCAGTGCTTGATAATATTGTTCTGCCGGCTAGCCAGTCCGGGAAAAATAAGGCTGACAGAAAGGAAAAGGTTCGGTTTGCACAGGACCTGATGCGCAGACTTGGCATTATAGAAATAGCGGATCATGATATTCATGAAGTATCCGGCGGCCAGCTTCAGCGAGCGTGTATTTGCAGAAGTCTTATCAATCATCCGAAAATGATTTTTGCCGATGAACCGACCGGAGCGTTAAACCGCAGTTCTTCGGAAGAAGTCATGGAAGAGCTGGCAAAGATCAACGCAGACGGTACGGCAGTGATGTTAGTTACACATGATATAAAAGTAGCTGCGAAATGTTCCAGAGTGCTTTATATTGTGGATGGAAATATTCAGGGAGAATATGTGCTTGGTACGCAGGCACAGGGAGCAGGCATAAGAGAAAGAGAGCGTGAGCTGAATCTTTGGCTTATGGAGATGGGATGGTAAGTATATGGATAGTAGTATGGAAGCAGGCAATGCGACGGATATTTTAATTGTAGAGGACAATCAGGAATTGGCCCGGCTGCTGTGCAGTTTTCTTCGTGCGGAAAGATATACGGTGTCTGTTGCCTATAGCGGGGAACAGGCGTTAGAGCAGTTTGCATCAGGAAATATAAAACTGGTTATCTTAGACATTATGCTTCCGGGTGTGGATGGGTTTGCGGTTTGCCGGAAAATTCGCAGCTTTGGGGAGATACCGATTTTAATCGTCAGTGCAAAGAGCCAGAAAGAGGATCAGCTGAATGGTTTGCTTGCCGGAGCAGATGATTATATTGAAAAGCCATATGATATAGATATTATGCTGGCAAAGATACGTAATATTTTTAAACACAGATACTCACAGGATGTTATCACAGACGGGGATCTTTGTCTGGATAAAATGAAGCATACGCTGCATAAAAAAGGGTTATTGGTAGAATTAACAGCGAAGGAGTTTGATTTATTGCAGCTGTTCATGGAACATAAGGGAAAGGCTCTGCGCAAAGAGTATTTGTTCAGAAAAGTCTGGGGGATGGATAGTTTTTCAGAACCGCAGACACTTACGGTACATATCAAGTGGCTGCGGCAAAAGATTGAGGAGGATCCGAAAAATCCGAAGCGGATTGTTACTGTCTGGGGCGTCGGGTATCAATTTGTATCAGCAGTAACGATGCAGGCTGCTGATACAGTTTATCAGGGAGTATAAAAGAATGAAAAGCTATCATAGATTTACTGCAGTTGTCATTTTGATGGCTGCAGTCATTTTTATAGGTGCAAATATAAGTATCCGTATGGCGCTTCAAAGCGTTCATGGGCGAATGTACCGGGTAGAAGCGGCAAGACTCGCAAAAGAAATTCAAAGAAATGGATATGAAGATATCGATTTGTCCGGTTGTGATTATATTTATCATATAGAACGCTATCCGGCTGCGCCATTTACGGAACCGGAATCTTTACAGCAATTTTTGCAGGGGGAAGAAAGTGATTATTGCATGCGTTTTATAGACGGTGCGTTTTACCGGTTTGACTATACATGGCGTCTGGATTCGGAACGCGCGAATCTGACAGGATTTATGAATCTGGCGCTGATTGTGATGAGTCTGCTGCTGTTGAGCGCGCTTATGTATATCAGGCAAAAGATAATAAAACCTTTTGAGGCAATGAAAGAGCTGCCGTACGAACTTTCCAAAGGCAGGCTGACGACTCCGCTGCCGGAGAATAAGAATCGTTTTTTCGGTGAATTTATTTGGGGCATAGATTTGCTGCGGGAAAATATTCAGCAGCAGAAAAAACGGGAGCTCGGGCTGCAGCGTGCGCAGAAAACATTAGTGCTGTCTGTATCACATGACATTAAAACACCGTTGTCTGCCATTAAATTATATGCAAAAGTAATTTCCAGGCATTTATATGCAGATGATGAACAGCTGCTTGGCATAGCAGAGAGCATTGATGCAAAAGCGGATGAGATCGGCGGCTTTGTGACACAGATGGTAAAGGCGTCCGGTGAAGATTTTTTAAATATAGAAGTTCGAAAAGACGGGTTTTATTTATCACAGCTGATAAAAAAAACAACCGCGTATTATGAAGATAAATTAAAGCTTTTACGTACGCAGTTTCAGGTTGGGGCATATAAGGACTGTATGTTAAAAGGAGATTTTGACCGAAGCGTGGAAGTGGTGCAAAACATGATGGAAAATGCTGTGAAATATGGTGACGGAAGAAGCATTTCGCTTGAGTTTGCAGAAGAAGATGGTTGTGTGCTTGTGACGGTAAAAAACAGTGGCAATACGCTGCCGGAGACGGAGTTATTGTATATTTTTGACAGTTTTTGGCGTGGGTCTAATACAAAGAGCTGCTCTGGCAGCGGTTTGGGTCTGTATATCTGCCGCAGCCTGATGCAGCGAATGGACGGAGATATTTTTGCGCAGGTACAGGAGGGGGATATGTGTGTAACTGCGGTGTTTCGGAAATAAAAATTTCACGCCAGCCTTGACCCGCTCTTTGAGTATGAGTATAATAGATTTAGTGAATTTAATCAGAATCTATATCAAAGGAGAAATCGTATGGGAAAGGAAAAACACGCTCAGATCAAAAAAAATGGTCAGGAAGCGCAGCTTCGCAGTCTGGTGAAACAAGCATTTGTAATAGTAGGAATCGGTGTAGTTTTAATACTGGGATTTGCTGTGTTTAATTTAGTCTTATCCAATATGCAGACGGTTCAGCTGAATGCAGCGCTTGCGCTCGACCAGTATCGGGTGGGCTCTAAAACATTGACATATGAAGTTCGTTCGTATGCAGTTACAGGCGATCAGAAATATGCGGATGCATATATGAAAGAGCTGAATGAAGATCAAAATCGGGAAAAAGCAAAGAAAGCATTAGAAAAGTGCGGACTTACAAAGCAGGAATGGGCGAGTCTTGACGAAATCGCAGGACTGTCTGAAAATTTGGTGCCGTCAGAGGAGAGCGCCATTGAAGCTGCCGGCAAAGGAGACTTGGAGGAAGCGCAAAGACAGGTGTTCAGCGCGGAATACGCAGATGCGGTTGATCGGATCAATGCACAGACGGATGAAACAATCCGTTCTATCAATGCGCGTAAGGAATCTCAACAGAAAGTGTTAAAATTTGTACAGATTTTCCTGGCATTTTTATTGATGATTTCGTTTGGATATATTATCTGGCAGATTGTCAGGATGATAAAATTTGCCAATGCAGAACTTTTGGAGCCGATTAAGAAAGTGTCAGATCAAATGGCGGCGCTTGCGGATGGAGATTTCAGAGAGCCGCTGGATTTGAAGGAAGATGACAGCGAGGTTGGCAGCATGGTATCTGCCATTGCGTTTATGAAACAGAATTTGCTTCATATGATTCAGGAAATTTCAGAAGCGCTTGAGTCTATGGGAAACGGGAATTACAATATTGAATTAAAGCAGGAATATGTCGGGGAATTTATAAAGATCAAAGAATCATTGAATGTGATTATCGGCAAGATGCGTGAGACGCTGACGACTCTGAAAGAAGTATCTGTACAGATTGACAGCGGTTCGGAACAGCTTGCTTACGCAGCAGAAGATTTGGCGGAAGGAAGCACAGACCAGGCCGGACAGGTATCTGAGCTTGTACATGTATTTGAGAGTATGACAGACACGATGGAGAACAATGTGCAAAAAGCTCAGGAATCGGTAGATATTGCGTCCAAGGCCGGAGTTACCCTATCTCAGGGCAATGCAAAAATGCAGGAGTTAAAAACAGCGATTGGGGAGATCAGCAGATGTTCCGAACAGATCGGTACGATTATCGGTACCATTGAAGATATTGCGTCTCAGACAAACCTGTTGTCCTTAAATGCGGCGATTGAAGCTGCAAGAGCCGGTGAGGCGGGCAAAGGGTTTGCAGTTGTAGCAGAACAGGTCAAGAGCCTGGCAGAAGAATCCGCCAAGGCGGCCGGAAAGACGACAAAACTCATTGAAACGGCAATTTCAGCAGTAGACAGCGGAATTATGATTGCAGATGAGGCAGCTGCGAATATGGATGAGGTCATGATCGGTGCAAGCGCTGCTACGGAGACGATGAGCCAGATTGCCGTAATGCTGCAAAATGATGTGGAACATATGCGAAATGTAAGAGCCAATCTGCAGCAGGTTTCTGCAGTTGTAGATAACAATTCTGCAACATCACAGGAAACAGCGGCAGTCAGCGAGGAGCAGAAGGCGCAGGTAGAAGCAATGGTTGAGCTGATGGATAGATTTAAATTTTAACCATGTTTTGTCATGTCCTGGAAGAGAGGAGTATGAAAAATAGCATGAAAACGAAGGACAAGGTTACATTTTTTCATTCGATATCTTTTAAAATAACACTTGTAGTAGTTCTGGCATCTATGGTCTGCATAACAGCAAATGTGACGAATGCCGGAAACAAGGCAGAAGAAGCTGTCAGAGGGTTAAATCATGAATATCTGTTAAGTGTGGCGGAAAACTCGGCACAGACTCTCAGCGGAATACCTGATCGTCAGATGACGGAGGATACACGTGCAGGGATTATCAGCGGTGTAAAGATGGAAGGGATTGAATCTTCTTATACATATTTGCTGGATGAGAATGGAAAGATCCTTTATCATCCGATGACAGACAGTATCGGGCAGACGATATCAAATCCGCCGATCAATAATATTGTAGAAAAGCTTAAATCCGGTGCAGTTCCGGAAAAAGGCGTTATAGAATATGATTTGGACGGCGTGAAAAAAACTGCAGCGTATGCAGTCACATCTCAGAAAATGATTGTAGTGACGACAATTGATGAATCAGATATTGTGGATCCGGTGGATCAAATGGTTTCTTCTATGGTGATAGTTTCGATTGTCAGTACGATAATATGTATGATTGCTGCATTTGTAATCAGCAGAATGCTATGTATACCGATTGAGCGCCTAACGACAATTATATCTGATACATCGAAATTTAATTTTAAGAAGAATCCTTATAGCGAGGCTTTATGTAAGAGAAAAGATGAAACAGGAAAAATGGCCAGGGAAGTCCGTTTGATGCGTAAGCAGCTGCGTCAGATTGTAAACGATATTGATGGTGTAGGAAAGCAGATTACATCAAATGTACAGGAATTGCAGGGGGTTACGTCCAATGTGGACCGTATGTGTTCAGATAACTCTGCGACGAGCCAACAGCTGGCGGCAGGAATGCAGGAGACGGCAGCTACAACTGCAACAATCAATGAAAATGTAAACATGATTAAAGATGGCACTGAGGGCTTGAATACAATGGCCTCAGATGGAGCAAAAACATCTGAGCAAGTAATGAAGCGGGCGGATAGCCTAAGAGCAAAGACTGTGGAAGCAAGCAACAAGACGATACAGATGTATCAAAATGTAAAAGTAAAAGCAGATCAGGCGATCGAAGGTTCTAAAGCGGTAGACAAGATAAATGAGCTGACACAGACGATTATGGAGATTTCATCTCAGACGGGACTGCTGGCGCTGAACGCTTCGATTGAAGCTGCAAGAGCCGGAGATGCAGGAAGAGGATTTGCAGTGGTAGCGACTGAGATTGGCGGACTTGCAGACCAGACTTCGAAAGCGATTGCAGATATTAATGAGATTGTTACAGAGGTAAATAATGCGGTGTCCAATATGTCCGGCTGTCTGGAAGAGACAACAGGATTTTTGGAAAATACCGTGATTAAAGAATATAAAGAGTTTGAACAGGTCAGTGAACAGTATCAGGAAGATGCATCCGTATTCCGCAACAGTATGGAAAGCGTCAGCGATGCGGTATCAGAGCTGACGAATGCGATAGAACTGATTGCGCAGGCAGTAAATGGCATTAGCGATACGGTAGGCGAGTCTTCTACCGGAATTGCTGAAATCGCAGAGAAAACAAGCGATATGGTATCAAAAACGAGTGCATCAAATACGATGGTGACAGAATGTTTTGATTCGGCAGAACAGCTGCAGGGAATTGTTGGACAGTTTGTGCTGGAATAAATGGAATGTTTATATGGTATTAAATTGGAACATATCATAAAATATGCTGTTTTTGAATAAAAAGTATTGACTTTATCTGATTTTATATATAATCTAATTATAGAAGTGGAAACTTCTATTGAGGTGTTTGTCAGAAGTGCCTGGCTAAAATAAAAACTGAAGAAATTGTGAGGGGTTCGTCAGATGCACCTGTCTAAAAAAAGCTGAAGATATTGCAGTTAGAGGGAAACGGTTCAGTTTCCCTTTTTACTTTTAGAGGAGTTGTATGTAAGATATGGAACCATGTTTTTGTTTTATACGGCAGTCATATTTTATAAAGAACAATAATTTTATAAAAAAGAACCGCTTTACAGAGAATCAAGTTTAATTAATTTTATGTCAGAAATGGGAATCTGAAAAATTTACCCCTTGGATATTATTTCCAAGGGGATTTTTTGAGGAAATACATTTATTTCATAAAAAGAAAAGAAATATCTCCGTAACAGTTCAATAGATTATCTGAACTGTTACGCATTTTTCTCATAGCCTTGCAATGGAATGAAAGGCTATGAGGTGAAAAAACTATAAAAGCGCCGCATACTCTGCAGATGGCAGGGGTTTTGAAAAATAATATCCCTGAATATCATCACATGCCAATTGCTGCAAAAATTCAAACTGGTTTTTATATTCTACGCCTTCAGCGGTAATTTTCAGTCCCAGGCTTTGCGCCAGCTTAATAATATAATACAGCAGTTTTTCGCCGTTGGTATCTCCGATATGGTCGATCAGGCTTTTATCCAGCTTCAGTGTGTCAAAATGCATTTGGTTCAGAGTAGACAAAGAAGAGTAGCCGGTTCCGAAATCGTCTAACAGCAGGTGGAAGCCGATTTCGTGAAACTGGTCGATCAGTGTCATTATTTCTGAATTATCTACGGCAGCGCTTTCTGTAATTTCCAGCTGGATATTTTGTGCAGGCAGTTCATAGCTGTTTAAGATGGCGGCATATTTTTTTACAATGGTTGAATAATACAGGCTGGATCTGGATATGTTGACAGATACCGGAAGCACATGCCGGCCTTCGCTCTGCCATTGCCTTTGCTGTGCGCATACCGCATCAAATACATATTCATCCAAAACGGAGATCATGCCGTTTTGCTCAAACAGAGGAATGAATTTGTAAGGCGGGATTAAATTTCCATCCACATCCCGCCAGCGTACCAATGCTTCAGCGCTGACAACATTCTGATCTTTCGTACTGTATTTGGGCTGATACCAGATTTCAAAACGATGATTTTGTATCGCTTCTTCGAAGCCATCTTCGAGCCTGTGATTTTCCAGCCATTGTTTAAAGTTGATTTCTTCATACAGAGAATAATTTTTGTCCATTCTTGTTTTCACCGCATGTTTTGCCTGGTTGGCACAGCCGTAGCCTTCTTCGGTCTGTTCCGGCTTATCCGTATGATAAATGCCAAGATACAGCTGAATACGGGGAGTATTTAATTCTGCTGCCAGCAGTCCGATCTCTTCGTTGATCTGATCGATGCGTTCGCTGATCGATGTGGATGGATCGTCGGCCCAAAAAAAGATGAAACGGTCTGCATGAATATGTGCTGCCAGTTCATGCTCGGATAAGTGTCTGATGATAATCTGCCATACATGCTGCAGGACTTCGTTTCCTTTCTGCACGCCGCAGATATTATTTATAATACGAAACTCGAAAATATCAGTGGAAATGATATAGCCGGAAGTTCCTTTTTTCTTTTTCATTTTTTCTTTGAAGCTGGCATAGTTGTCGCCGTTTGTAAGCGGGTCAACATAGGCAAGCGTTGTCAGTTGTTTTTTTTGCGCCCAATATGTATAAACATAATAGAAAAAAGCGCCAAGCAGTACAATGACAATAATGGCAAGCAGCAGTTTGACATAGAAAAATACCTGATCCAAACGTTCTGTAAGCACGCTTGCCGGGACGATGGTCAATAAATACCACTGCGAATCCGTAATCGAGGAAGCTAACGGCGTATAGTAAATATAATGGCTGCCTTTAATATTGCAGGATGCCAGGCCGGATTTGTTTTGTTCCATAGCCGTTTCCATTTCTGAAATACCTGTAAGATTGTCGTTATCTATATTGCGCAGCGTATAAAATATGTTTTTGTTTTTATAAAATGGAGAATGCCTTGCTGCCATGATAATGCGGCCGCTTTGCTTAATAATACACGAATAGCCGTTTCCGTCAAAGCATTCGGTGTCCAGCAAGTCGTTAAAGGTAGTCGTGCGGTAAGTTGCAAATAATACGCCGGAAATCATATTGCCGTTTTGGTGATAGACAGGGACACTAAACACATTGATTTGCTCTGCTTCGGTAATATCATCTTCCCGGATGTCTGTAATGTATGATCTGCCTTGCATACCGGCTTCAAAAAAATCCTGTCCGGAAAGGTCGGCATCATGACCATCGGTCGTATAGGCATGACCGTTAGGATCGACAAATCCAAATCGTTTTACATTGTAAATAGCAGTAAACGGCTGCAGCAGTCTTAATACCTGGTCCTTTTTGGCGGCCGGGTTGCTGGGAAGCTGTTTTGCGAGACCGTACAAAAAATCCTGCTTCGTATGCAGTTCGTTTTCGGCTGTAAGAGAATTTTGCAGGCTTACGATTTGTAAAGTATCTTCGATTTGCAGCTGCAATTTATCCCAGATTTTAACGGAACTGTATCTGGTAGCAAAGATAATGATGAGAGCTGTTGCCAGCATGACATAATAATGGATTTTCAACTTGATTTTGAATGGCAATCTGTTCCATCTCCTTTTCAGGCATCGATATTATGCGATAGTTTTCTATATATATCGGCAGATATTGGAAGTTTATGAAGATGTAAACGACAAAATTCGAATGACAAACTAAGATAGCTTCTGGTATAATGAGAGACAGCAGCGCTATACGTGCACAAGACAAAAAGAAAGGAAAAAGCAGCAGATCAGCTTATCTGAACTGTTACCGGAAAAAAGGATGAATTATTATGATTGTCATGCGGATACATTAACGGAAATACCGTCATCGGAAAATCTTATGCATAATACATGTTGTCTGGATTTGGCCAGAGTTCGCAGCTTTGCAGATCATTATACGCAGATTTTTGCGGTCTGGCGCGATCAGGAAGAGATCTTAAAGGCGCAGCTGCGTACGGAAGATGTTTTCTGGGAGCTGTATGAACGTGCATTACGGCTGATGCTTGAACAGTCTGCGTATGTAGAATGGTGCAAAGATGCGTCTGATATGAAAAAAGCTCACGCACAGGGGAAAGCGGCAGTTTTTTTGTCAGTGGAAGACGTATCTGTTATGGGAAGCTTCGTGGATCAGATACGGGATTTGGGATTTCGATTTGCAATGCTGACATGGAATTATGAGAATACATATGGCTGCGGAGCTGTTACAGATCAGGCGAAGGGGCTGACAAAAGAAGGGTGTGCGCTTGTAAAACAACTGGTTTGCCAAAAGGTTGTATTGGATCTTTCTCATTTGTCTGACCAGGGAGTTGAAGATGTGTTCAGTCTGACAGATCAACCGGTTTTGGTATCTCATTCGAATGTCCGCCGGCTTTGCGATCATCCGCGTAATTTGAAGAAAGAGCATATACAGGAGCTGATTCGCAGAAATGGACTGCTGGGGATGAATTTTTATAAAGAATTTGTCGGAAAGCAGCCAGATCTGACACAGCTTTTAAGGCACATGGACTATGTTTTAGAGCTTGGAGGGGAAGATATACTGGCATTCGGAGGCGACTTTGACGGCTGTGGAAATCAAATGGTACAGGGGATTACAGGTGTACAGGCCGTACCATATTTGAAATCAGAGATGCAGCATATGTTTGGAGAGGAAGCAGTGGAAAAAATATTTTGGAAGAATGCAGATCGATTTTTGACGGATTATCTGAATTAGGAACTGTAATGAAATAGCTATGAAACAGCGCTATCGGAGAAAAAGACAGGCAATATGAAAAATTATTTATTTACAGTTCCTTAGAGCGTGTTTGAAAAATGCCTGGAAAAGAAAAATCAAATGTAAAATAGTGCACAAAATTATAAGCACGAAATTAGATATATTATACAAACTGTAAAATACCTATTGCAAAATTGGACAAGAAATTGTAGACTTTAATTGAAGCTAAAATAGTTTACGAAAATGTAAATAAAACAAGCGAAGGGAGAACAGGTAAATATGAGAAGGAGAACTTATTCCCGTTTAGTAGCGGGGGCAATGGCTGTTATGCTGTCAGCAGGAGCTATGACTATGCCGCAGGTTGTATGGGCGGAGAAAACAATTGCAGCGGAAACAAAGACAGAAGATTTAAAAAGAGTAACCGTACATGATCCATCGATTGTAAAGGATCCGGCTACCGGGACTTATTATGTATTTGGTTCACATATGGCGACTGCAAAATCAGAGGATCTTGTGAACTGGACGCAGATTGCAAAAGACTATGAATATCCGCTGGCGGGCAAAGACGATCCGGTATATGGCAACGTTGTGGAAAACTTTGCAGAATCTTTCCGCTGGGCAGGTTATGACGACGGAGATTGCGCAACGACAGAATCCAAACTGGCCGTTTGGGCGCCGGATGTGTTCTGGGATGAAGCTTACGAATGGGAAGACGGCTCGAAGGGCGCCTGGCTGATGTATTATACAGCTTCTTCCACCTGGCGCCGTTCCTGTATAGGCGTCGCTGCTTCTAAGACGATTGAAGGGCCTTATGCACATCTGGATACACTTGTATACTCCGGTATGACATCCAAAGAAGGAACAGACGGCAACAGTAAGAGAGATACAAAGTGGGATAACGATTATTTGAATTTTAAAGAGCTGATTGAAAAAGGTTCTAAAAATGGCGGTATCGATGCAGTAAATGACGATTGGTTTAAAGAGAATGGCGACTTTAACAATGCAATAGCGCCAAACTGTATTGATCCGGCTATTATAAAAGCACAGGATGGCAAGATCTGGATGTCTTACGGATCCTGGTCAGGCGGCTTGTTTATGCTTGAAATTGATCCAAAAACCGGACTTGCGATCTACCCAGGCGTAGACGGAACGGATGCAGCGTCCGGCAACCGCATCGACCGCTATTATGGCATTCATATCGCAGGCGGCAACCCGACCGGTGATAATCTTGCTTCCGGGGAAGCTCCATATATTACTTATGATGAAAAAGCCGGATATTATTATCTGTATGAAACATACGGCGGGCTGACAAGAACAGGCGGCTACAATATGCGTCTCTTCCGTTCTAAAAATGTAACAGGACCTTATGTAGACGCGGCAGGAAATGAAGCGCAGAACAGCTCGACAGATACATATAAATATGGCGTTAAGCTGATCGGCAACTACGCATTCTATAATCAAAGAGGTTATTGCGCAGCAGGACATAATTCTGCTTTGATCGATACAGACGGCGCCCGCTATCTTGTGTCTCACCAGAGATTTGATGAAGGTACGGAGTTCCATGAAGTCAGAGTGCGCCAGCAGTTTTTGAATGAAGATGCATGGCCGGTAACAGCTGTTTATGAAAACCGTAACGAAGCGATTGCCAATTATGCAGATGATAAAGTCGTTGGAACTTATGAATTTATCAATCATGGCGATGGTGAAAAAGACGGCAGCATGATTGAAAATGAAATCGTTGTTCTAAATGCAGACGGCACCGTAACCGGTGATGAGACAGGCACATGGAAAAAGACAGATTCCGGAAACGGCTATGATTATGTGACAATTACGCTTGGTTCGGATGTTTATAAGGGTGTATTCTTTGAACAGACGACAGATTTGAATACAAAAGCGATGACATTTTCTGCAATCGGCAATAATAATAAATCTGTATGGGGCAGTATGTTAGAAGCTTCGGATGAAAAGACAGCAGAAGTGATTGCTTCCAGAATTACCGTTCCGGCTGCAACGAGGGAAAAGATTACACTTCCGGCAGAACTCAGCGGTGCGAAGATTTCCTGGGCATCCAGCAATGAAGACGTGATTTCCACACAGGGAGAAGTAAAATCTCAGCAGACCGAACAGGAGATTACACTGACGGCAACAATTACATACGGCACAGCGACAAAGAAACAGGATTTTAAAGTGAAAGTGTTCGCAAAGCCGCTGTTAGTCTATGGCTACAATTTTAACAATACTTCAGGAACAAGCGTAAAAGGCTGGAGCAAAGTAGGCGAAGGTAAAGATGCGACATTGGAAGGCAGCGCAAAAGTAGTAAGCGATTCGGTAAGGGGCAATGTTCTGCAGATTGAAAATGAAGAAGGCGCAAAAGGCGTAAATTATTTAAGACTGCCGGCAGATACGTTTAAAGACGTAACAGATGCAGGGTATACGGTAAGCATGTGGGTAAATCTTGACAAAGCAACATTTGAACACAGCGCATTATTTGAAGCGGACGCAAAGGCAGCTTATCCAATGACAAGAGTTGGCGCAAACCTGATCGCACGCATTAATGCGGTAGATTACAGTGATGCGCTTGGCAATAAGATTGTTCCGGCTGATGAATGGCATATGGTTGTATATTCTGTTGGAACAAAGGGAATTAAAGTATATCTGGATGGAGAATTAGTAGCAGAAGATGCAAAAAATATCAGCGGATGCTTTAACAAAGCAAACGATGCGTGCATTCAGAATGCGACAGATGTAATGGTAGGCTCCGGACATATTTGGAATGATGAAGATGTGCGCGGCGGTAAATTTGACCTTGTAAAAGTTTACAATGGTGTGTTTACAGAAGACGAAGTGCGTTCTGCTTATCAGAAATCAGTAAAATAGCAGATATTTTGGAAGTTACTCTATAAGAGCGATACTACGTATGATGTCTGAATATTTTCCGGTCTGGAAATATAGACATATATTAAGAAAAACCGTATGATCTGTGATGGCGCCGGTCATACGGTTTTTTCGCTATTCAAATAGCGCTAAGCGAAAGAGGGGGAAATATGAAACAAAGGATAATATCCAGCGCCGCGGTAGCAGCGCTGACTGCAGCATTGGCGGCATGTGCGGCGGCAGGAGGCCCGTCTAAGACGCAGCCTAAGACAGCTCCGATGAAAGAAAAGCCTGTTGTAACAGCAGGATACTATGATCTGGAACGGGTAAGCGTTCATGATCCGTCGATTGTCAAAGATATCGATACAGGGACGTATTATGTATTTGGCAGTCATCTGGCAACAGCAAAATCAGAAGATCTTGTAAACTGGACACAGATCACGGCTGATTATAAAAATACAAAAGACAATCCGATCTATGGCAATCTTGCAGAAAATCTTGCAGAATCTTTTGCATGGGCAGGGCATAACGACGGGGATTGTCTGGGCGGGTTTGCAGTCTGGGCGCCGGATGTGCACTGGTTTGATGCATATGAATGGGAAGATGGCAGTACGGGAGCGTATCTGCTTTATTACAGCGCTTCTTCTACGTGGCGTCGTTCCTGCATTGGCTTTGCGGCATCAAAAACAATGGAAGGGCCGTATACTTATGTGGATACGCTTATTTACTCCGGCATTACGGCTGACGGAACAACCGATGGCGCCAGTAAGCGTAATACGAAATGGGATAATGACTATTTGAATTTCAGTAAACTGATAGAAAAAGGTTCTGCCAATGGCGGGATTGACGAAGTAAATGAAAAATGGTTCCGAGGCAGTGAATATAATACAGACTATGCGCCAAATGCCATCGATCCAACGATTATTCGGGGAGCAGACGAAAAAATGTATATGGTATACGGATCCTGGTCAGGAGGCTTGTTCGTACTGGAAGTAGATCCAAAGACCGGGCGTGTGCTGTATCCCGGAAAAGATTCTACGGATGAAACATCCGGAAATTATATCGATCGTTATTATGGCTGTCATATAGCGGGGGCGAATCATCAGTCCGGAGAAGGCCCTTATATTCTTTATGACGCAGAAGCAGGATATTATTATATGTATGAGACGTATGGCGCACTGCAGCGCAAAGGCGGATATAATATGCGTCTGTTCCGCTCCAAAAATATATATGGCCCGTATGTAGATGCGGCCGGAGGAAATGCGGCAGATAATGGCGTCGACAATTTCAAATATGGTATTAAACTGATTGGAAATTATGCATTTACCGACCAGAGAGGCTATCGGGCAGCAGGGCATAATTCTGCTCTGATTGACGGAGATAACAGCCGGTATCTGATTTATCACCAGCGGTTTGACGAAGGCACAGAATATCATGAAGTCAGAGTGCACCAGCAGTTTTTAAATGAAGAACAGTGGCCGGTGACAGCTGTTTATGAAAACAGAAATGAAGCGATTGCAAACTATACGGACGAGCAGACAGCCGGCAGTTATGAAATCATCAATCACAGTACCGGCAACGAAACAAATATGCTAAAGGCACAGAAGATTGAGCTTCATGCAGATGGAACGGTGTCAGGCGATCTTTCGGGCAGTTGGAAAAAAACAGATTCCGGCAAAGGATATGATTATATTACGTTGGAGACGGGAGAGGTTGTATATCAGGGGATATTTTTTGAACAGACGAATGACAACGGAGAGAAGGTTATGACATTTTCTGCGATTGGAAATGATAATACGTGTGTCTGGGGAAGTATGTAAGTGGCAGGTAACAAGAGTCCTGCCAACAAGTTTCCCTTGTTTTTGTCCTTATGGATATTTTCAAGGGAAGATTTCAATTATATGACAATTTTAAAAATTAGAACCAGGTTGTTTTTTAGCTAGAATTTGCATATAATGTAATGGAAGGCGAGGTGCATATAAAATGACAATAGATACAAAGACAATGATTTCAATTACAGAAGCAAATCAAAACTTTTCAAAAGTAACCAAAGTAGTTGATGAGCATGGAACAGCAGTTATTCTGAAAAATAACATACCCAGATATTTAGTCATTGATTTTAGCAGGGCGGAAAAAGAAAAAGTTGCTGACAGTGAAGATGTTTTTGCAATATCTGACAGATTGATAAAACAAAATCTGGAAGCGTATGAGGTTCTTGCAAAATGAATATTTTGAGCAAAGAACAGATATTAAAAATTCATGCAAGTTTGATAGAAGCTACTGGAGGAAGCGCTGGCATTCGTGATGAAGGAATGTTGGAGCTGGCGTTAAATAACCCGTTTCAGTTATTTGAAGGTAAGGAGCTTTATCCGAGTATTCAGGCAAAAGCGGCAAGGCTTTGCTTTGGATTGGTAAAAAATCATGCAATGATAGACGGAAATAAAAGACTTGGTACACATGTTATGTTAGTTTTTCTTGCGTTAAATGGATATGAATTGTCTTACAGCCAAAAGGAGTTAAGTGATGTAATTCTTGCTCTGGCATCTGGTGGTATTGGTGAAAAGGAAATCTTCCAATGGATTATTAAACACCAACAATAAACTTTCTCTAGAGCGTGTTTGAAAAATCATTCCCGCGATCTGATAAGACACAATAAAAAGGTTTTGGATAAAATCAAAAACACTACACTTTTATACTTCAAACAAAATAATTATCACAAATCTGACAGCGGTAAATTATGATGATTTACCGCTGCTTCTTTTTTTGTTACATATTTCATTCGCAATCTTTTTTTGAATAACATCTTGACAAACTCATTGTATTAGTGTATTATTCAACTAGTACAGAGATACAAAAAGAAATGAGGTGAACATATGCCATGGATATTGGATTCAGATCGTCCGATTTTTATACAAATACTGGAACGTATCCGCATGAATATTATTAGTGGTAAATATCAGCCGGGAGAGAAATTGCCGTCTGTACGGGAGCTGGCTGCTGAGGCCGCGGTGAATCCGAATACAATGCAGCGGGCGTTTGCGGAGCTGGAACGTGCGGGATTAGTCTATTCCAAACGTACAAGCGGAAGGTTTATTACGGAGGATCAGGAAATGATAGAAGCATTAAAAGCAGACATTGCAAAGGAAAAGATCAGGCTGTTTTTGGAAAGTATGCAGCAGCTTGGCTATGAAAAAGAGCAGATATTGTCGTTGATGCGGCAGTCTATGGAAGGGGAAGAGTCATGAGTGTTTTATTGGAGTGTAAGAAGCTGACAAAACGGTATAAAACAAAAGAAGTGTTAAAGCAGATAGATTTAACATTAGAAAGTGGTCATATTATTGGAGTCTTAGGCCCGAACGGAAGCGGGAAAACGACGCTTATAAAATTGATTAACGGTCTTTTGACGCCTTCGGAGGGTGAGCTGCTTTTTTGTGGAGAAAAGATCGGTGTGGAGAGTAAGAAGCATATTTCTTACCTGCCGGATCAGACTTATTTAAATATGAACCAGAAGGTAAAGGATATTATTGATTTTTTCAGAGATTTTTATGAGGATTTTGATGAAGTGCGCTCTTATGATATGCTGCAGAAGCTTAAAATCAACGCGCAGGATCGGCTTAAGACCTTATCAAAAGGAACAAAGGAAAAAGTGCAGCTTGTACTTGTAATGAGCCGCAGGGCAAAGCTGTATGTGCTGGATGAGCCGATTGCAGGCGTGGATCCGGCAGCCAGGGATTATATTTTAAATACAATTCTATCAAATTATGAACCGGAAGCTTCGATTTTAATTGCGACGCATTTGATTGCAGATATTGAAAATATTTTAGACGAGGCAGTGTTTTTAAAAGATGGGCAGATTGTACAGCATGCGTCGGTAGATGAGATTCGCGGCAAAGAAGGAAAGTCTGTGGATGCATATTTCAGGGAGGTATTTAAATGTTAGGAAAGTTATTCAGACAGGAGGTAAAGTCACAGGGCAAAACGATCACAGGGATGTATGGAGTTTTGGCTGCAGCGACATTGCTGATAATTGTATTATTTCAAATTGGTAAATTTACGGATCAGCGTTTTTTTGGAACAATTTTTATGACGGCATGTGTTTTTTATGGGCTTTCTGTCATTGTTGTAGCTGTTGTTAATTTTATTTATTTATGTTTTCATTTTTATAAGTCGATGTATTCCGAGCAGGGTTATCTGACGCATACGCTGCCGGTAAAGACAACGCATATTTTAAATGTAAAAGTCGCGGTATCATTTGGATATTTATTTATGACTGCGATTTTGTGTCTGGCTTCTTTTTTTATCATTGGAATGGCGATGGAAGGCATATCGGCAGGAGAAATTATTGCGGTGATAAGCAAGGGGATTACTGAAATATCAAAGGAATTACAGGCGCCCGTTTTTGTTTTGGTAATATTTTTTATCCTGATGGCAATTTTAGGATGCCTGAATGCACTGCTTATGTTTTTTGCAGGCAGTTCTATCGGACAGTTGTTTCATCGTTCGAAAGGAGCGTGTGGGATTGCGGCAGGGATTGGTTTGTATTATGTCAGTCAGATTGCTTCACTTGCGGCAGTTTTGATTGGAGTGTTGCTTACAGAGACAATATCTGCGGTTCCGGAATTTGCCTGGTTTATGGGCGGAGCATGTCTGGTAGCTTTGCTTTGGACAGTCGTTTATTATATGATTTGCAGGGTGATCGTGAAAAAGCATTTGAATTTGGAGTAATTGCTGAAATAGCTGCGGTTCCTTATGCAGTCCATAAAGAAAAACGTATTTCAATAGAAAATACAGCCCCGTTAAGAGCTGCCGCAGCGCTCCCACCCATCTGCTGCGTCAGCTCTTTTACGATCGCAAGTCCAAGACCGGTTGTTTTACGGCTTCTGGAGATGTCCGTAGTATAAAAACGGTCAAAAATATAGCTGATATCAGAAGGGTCAATGCTGTCTGTAAGGTTTGCAATCCGAATGACCAGATCTGAATTTTGAGGGAACAGGGACAGCTTATAGTCACCGTTTCCATGTACCAGTGCGTTCTTTATCAGGTTTTCTATAATACGGATAAAAGCCTGTCGATCCGCTTGTATCAGACATGGAGTATGGGCAATCTGTACGTCCGGTTCGCAGTTTTTGTTTAAAAAATCATCGTAAAACATGGAGATCGTATCTGCGAACAGATTGGCGGCATTTATCGTTTCGATGGTAAGAGGTAATTCTCCTGCTTCTATGCGGGTATAGAAAAACAGCTGGTCCAGCATTTCGGTTAATGTATCGAGACGTTGTTCTATTATTTTGGCGTAGCTGCAGCGTTTTTGCATCGTTAACTGTTCGCTGCGTAACATCTGTACATATCCTTTGGCAGAAGTCAGGGGCGTGCGGATATCGTGGGAAATACTGGAGATACTTTCCCGATAACTGTGATTTTCACGAAGCAGCTGCTCTTTGATCTGTCTGTTTTTTTCCAGCAGATGGTTTAAGGCATCGATGATGTTTTGCGTCTGACCGATGTTTACGGCAGAAGAAAACAAAATATTCGTTTCTTCCTGCTGTGCAAGTTCCAGTTCTTTTAACAGATGTTTCATCTGCTTTTGATAGCAGTAAAGACGGGCAGATAAAATGCCCGTCCAGACCAGCAGCAATACAATGCCTGGGATCCATAGTGTTTTCATGCGGTTTTGCTCCTCTTTTATCAGAATGGAACCAAAGGTTACTTAATATCTGTATGATGAAAATGCCAGATACCCAGCCCGGTTGTCAGTACAATCCAAAATAGTGCAATGAGTAAGGTTTGTGTGACATAGCCTGTGGATATTCCATCTAAGGTACATTGGGACATTCTTGTCAAAGGCCAGAATTCGGAAGGGCTGATGGGACTGTCCGTAAATTGCATATCCAAAATGTTTAATAGAAGTGCAGGAAGCGCTGCGGTACAGATGCCGAATGAGATTCCGGCAGCCATAGTTCTGCTGATTTCTCCAACGAATACAAAGATAGAAGAAATAGCTGCAATCGACAGCATTTGCAAACCGATATAGGCAGGCAGTTTTTTTAATAAGCCATTGGCAAAAGCGTCTGCCCCGATCAGCAGACGCCCGGTGATGAGTGTGGCTGCTGCGCCGGACATGGCAATCAGGATGGCGGCAAGGATAGCTACGAACAGCTTGGCAAGATAGATGGAGGAGCGGGAGCCGCCTTTACCGACAATATTTTTTAACATACCGCTTGCAAATTCTCTGATGACAAAAATGCTGATAAAAATGGATATGATGCAGCCTAAAACATCACCGGCAAAGATTTGCTGCATCAGATCCATAATATGGACAGTATCCCAGATGGAAGTGGATGAGGAGCTAATTTCTTCGTTATTCATCGATACAATAACTCCTCCGGTTCCATTTTCCAGTTTGCCTTTTTGAATGTTATCCGCAAGCAGCAGCATACTGTACATAAGCAGTGCAAATGCGGCTGCTGCCACAACACAGGAATAAAAACTTTTACTTTTCTTTAATTTATAAATTTCTGCATGTATGAAACAAAGCATGTTATTTTCCTCCCTAAATTTTAAACAATTCCATGACAATTTAATTTTCGTTTTTGGCGTCTCCAAGCAATTCCATAAAATAACCTTCCAGATCCTGACCTGCCAGATAGCTTTCGCGCAGACTGACGCCGTTTTCAACAAGCGTCCGGTTAATTTCTGCACTGTTTTCCAGATTTTCGAAAATACGCAGCATATCCGGCTGCGGTACGTCATAGTTATGGATGTGAAGCATACGTTCTAAAATGCCTGCAGCCTGTTCAGGATGGTCAACGGAAAGTTTGAGACATCTGCGGCAGCGCTGTTCCAGTTCGTTTGCGTCAAATTCCTGAATGAAAGAGCCGTTTCGGATAATTCCATAATGGGTGGCGATTTTGGAAAGCTCTCCAAGAATATGGCTGGAGATCAGGATGGTAATCTGCTTTTCATGATTCAGCCGCAGCAGCAGATCACGGACTTCTATAATGCCAGCCGGATCTAAGCCGTTGATTGGTTCATCCAGAATCAAAAAGTCCGGATTTCGAAGCAGCGCTATTGCGATTCCAAGGCGCTGCTTCATCCCCATCGAAAAATGTTTGGTTTTCTTTTTGCCGGTATCGGAAAGTCCGGTCAGCTGCAGCAGTTCCCGGATTCTATTAGGATCCGGGATACCAAGGCTGCGGCGGACCGTTTCTAAGTTTTCTGCGGCGGTCATACCTGGGTACAGGCCGGGATTTTCAATAAGCGTTCCAATACGGATGCGCTGTTTTTCCAGGTTTTTAGAGCCAAACAGTGTCATAGAGCCTGCGTTCGGTGATGCAAGACCTGCAACCATACGCATAAACGTTGTTTTTCCAGCACCGTTTTTTCCGATAAATCCGTAAATGCTGCCTTTTTGTACGTGCATATTCACTGCGTTGACAACTTTTGTGTGGCCATAGATTTTTGTGAGAGAATCTGTCTGTAATACATATTCCATAGCTGTTTCCTTTCTTTTGGTCATCCTGCAAGAATGATTTGGTATTTGTGTTACTGGTATTTTTCCATGCGTACAGTATATTTGCCGGATTTTTAGAAACTTTAGGAAAAGTATTAAGAAAGTATAAAGTTTTTACTTCATTTTAAATCCGATGCCCCATACGGTTTGGATATAAGTTTCGTCCGGGTGAAGTTTTGCCAGTTTTTGGCGGATGTTGCTGATATGCACGTTGATAGCATTGTCCTCACCTAAAAATTCTTCGTTCCATACAGATTCATAAAGATTGCTCTTTGTAAAGACTTTTCCGGGATTTTTCATTAAAAGCTCCAGAATCAGATACTCTCGTCGTGTCAGGGGAAGCTCGGTTTTATCGACAAAAACGGTGTAGCTGTCCGGGTACATGGTAAGATCCTTATAGCAGATAGCAACGTCCGTGTCGGTCTGCGGTTTACTACGCCTTAAGACAGCTTCCAGTCTGGCAAGCAGCTCTTCGGTATCAAAAGGTTTTGTAATGAAATCATCAGCTCCGGCCCGCAACAGGGAGATTTTTGTGGAAACAGCTTCTTTTGCCGAAGCTACAAGAACAGCAACTTGCGGGTAATCTGTTTTCATTTTGGCAAGCAGTTCTTCCCCGGTCATTCCGGGAAGCATCAGATCCAAAATGACTGCCGCAGGCGGTTGTTTTTGGATGTACAGGAGCGCTTCGGTGCCGGAAAATGCCTGAATAGTGTCATAACCGTGTGCAGCTAACAGTTCGTTTAGCATATGATTGATATGGTTGTCGTCTTCAACGATCAGGATATAGGTCTGCAATGTTTTTACCTCTTTATTCTTTTAATGAAAATAATAAGCTTTCAAGAGGAGTTCGTCAATCTAAAAAATTCTGTTGTTACTTTTCACGGGCAATGTCATTAACTTAACGGATTCCCGAACGACTCTGCGTCTGGCGGAATGGTTTTGCTGGCTGGAACATCCTCTGAGCGGACTGGGGCAACACT
>CAJUBQ010000066.1 GCA_910584595.1 uncultured Eubacterium sp. | reverse complement strand
CAATGTGTTTTTTGCAGATTACCATCCGGTATCCCTGCTCATTCAGCCAATCGTCCGGGGTAGCCGAACCGGAGTCGGGAAACTGCTCCAAACGTTCAATGGTATCTAAAATATGATCGCTGACTTTCAATGCTGTCTGCACATCAAACTGAAGGATATAATAATCTTCTATTTTTTTCAAATCCTCCCATGCGGAAGGCAAAATTTCCACCCTATGCTTCACTGGATCTCTCCCTTAGACGCTTTCTCGCCTCTGACACACTGATTGTCGGCTGTCCATCTATTCGTTCCTGCTCTCCCTGAAGTACCCTTGCTCTTAAGTGCAGCATCTGTTCCCGCTTCTCAAAAGCATCGATGCTCATTAATACTAAGTCGCCTTCCCCATTCTTGGTAATATATATGGGTTCTTTTGTTTCCTTTGCCAGTGCAGATATCGTTGCATAATCATTTCTCAGCGCTGCCGATGCTTTTATAAGCATAATCTTCTCTCCCTTCAATTTTGTTATAGTTTTCTTTCCTGCGCCATTACTGGCAACCGTCTTTCATATCAATCTTTTCATAAAATTATACTATTATTTTGTTATGAAGTAAAGACTTTATTTTTATATACGATGATTGATGCAACCTCTGCTTTTATTTTCAAGCTATGAGCCCTGACATAAAAATATTAATATGTCCACCCGATCATATCATTTAGAAATTGTAAAGAAATAATCTGATTAAGTTACGCCGGATTTTTCTTCGAGAGCACCAGGCAAAAATCCTGCGCAACTGCTTTAAGTTATTTACATACAGTTTTTTATTAATTGTTGCCGTAGTTTTTGAGACATTTTCGCTAATACCTGCATTTATAAAAAACTGTTGTTCCTGAATGCAAAAAAACGTTTGCATAAAAACTATTATGCAAACGTTCTTCTTTTTTATATTTCTCGATATCTATTTCACAATCCTGACTTTCATAACGCCACCCATAGCCTTCATCTTGGCTACCGCTTCTTCTGTCATCGGTGTATCCAGATCAAACATGGAATATGCGTAATCGCCTTTGGATTTATTCGTCATATTTGCAATATTAATATCACACTCACCAAAGATCGAAGTAAACTTACCAATCACGCCTTTGCTGTTTTTATGCAGAACCGCTACACGGCCTTCTGTTGTACATTCTCCCATATCGCAGTTCGGAAAATTGACAGAATTGCGGATATTGCCGTTTTCCAAATAATTGCGAATTTCCTGTGCCGCCATCACTGCACAGTTGTCCTCGGATTCTTCTGTGGACGCTCCCAGATGCGGCGTAACGATACAGCCTTTTTTTCCTGCTGTCGTATTGTTTGGGAAATCGGATATATACCGTTTCAGCCTGCCCTCTGCAAGTGCGGCTACTACAGCTTCTTCATCTACGAGCAGATCTCTTGCAAAGTTTAATATGACTGCGCTAGGCTTCATCATCGCAATCACTTCTTCATGAATCATCTTCTTTGTAGAATCTAAAAGCGGAACATGGATAGAAATATAATCACATTCACGGTAAATATCTTCCACATTGCGCACATGCTTTACATTGCGTGATAAATTCCATGCAGCATTTACAGAAATATACGGGTCATAGCCATATACATCCATATCCAGATGGGTTGCTGCATTGGCTACTCGAATACCAATAGCGCCAAGGCCGATTACGCCTAATTTTTTGCCGGCAATCTCACATCCGGCATAAGCTTTTTTCTGTTTTTCTGTCAGTTTTGCAAGTTCCGGATTTTCTTTTTCGGAAACAACCCAGTTAATTCCGCCGTTAATGTCACGGCTTGCCATCAGCATTCCGGCTAATACAAGTTCTTTGACGCCATTTGCATTTGCCCCTGGCGTATTAAATACGACGATGCCCTGTTCTGCACATTTGTCTAACGGGATGTTATTGACGCCTGCGCCTGCGCGGGCAACGACTTCCAGGCTGTCCGGCAGTTCCATATCGTGCATGGAAGCGGAACGTACGAGTGCAGCCTGTGCGCCTTTCAAGTCCTCTACTTTCTCATATCCTTCTTCTAATACATCCAATCCCACTTGTGCAATCGGATTTAAACATACATAACGAAACATTTTTTCTTCCTCTCTCATTTTTTGTTCGTAACAGCTGTACTGTTAATTGTTTATGAATTTGCAGCTTCAAACTCTTTCATAAATGCCACCAGCTTTTCTACGCCTTCCTTTGGCATTGCATTATAAATAGAAGCTCTCATACCGCCGACAGATCTGTGCCCTTTCAGATTCACCAGTCCTGCCTTTGACGCCTCTTCTACAAATTTTGCATCCAGATCTTTATTCCCTGTTACAAAAGGTACATTCATCAAGGAACGGTCTTTTGGCGCTACTGTGCCTTTAAACATTTTGCTCTGATCGAGAAAATCATACAAAATCTTTGCTTTTTCGATATTGCGTTTTTGGATCTCTTCCAGACCGCCCATCTTCTTTAACCATTGAAATACTTTTCCGCAAATATAAATTCCATAACAAGGCGGTGTATTATATAAAGAATCGGCATCTGCATGCGTCTTATATTTTAACATCGTAGGTGTGCCTTCCAATACATCGTCCCGGATTAAATCTTCACGGATAATTGCAATAACAACGCCTGCCGGGCCTACATTTTTCTGAACACCGCCAAAAATCACCCCATACTTGCTGACATCTACAGGTTCAGACAAGAAGCAGGACGATACGTCAGCTACTAATAAATGTCCCTTTGTATTTGGAAGTTCTTTATATTTTGTTCCATAGATCGTATTGTTTTCACAAATATAGACATAGTCCAAATCATCTGGAATATCCAAATCTGAGCAATCCGGAATATAAGAAAATGTCTGATCTTCTGAAGACGCCAATTTGATTGCTTCTCCATACAGCTGTGCTTCCTGGTATGCTTTTTTTGCCCATTGTCCGGTTACGATATATCCGGCTTTTTTATTTTTCATCAGGTTCATCGGAATCATCGCAAACTGCTGAGACGCTCCGCCCTGTAAAAATAATACTTTATAATGATCCGGTATGTTCATCAAGTCACGGATATCCTGCTCCGCTTCTTTTATAATTGTATCATATACTTTGGAACGGTGCGACATCTCCATGACTGACATACCGCTTCCCTTGTAGTCTAACATTTCCTCTGCCGCTTCCCGCAGTACCTCTTCCGGCAGCACTGCCGGACCTGCGGAAAAATTATATACTCTGCTCATCTTTTTCATATCCTCCTTATTCTATATAATATGCAGTGATTTGTTATACAGTTATTTCTTAATACAGTTATTTCTTAATATAGTTATTTCTTAAGGTCCTCCTGTGAAAACGCTTCACTGATCGCTGCTCCAGGCGCGACCATCGGCCATACCTTATCATCACTGTCAATGATACAGTCCAGCACTACCGGCCCGTCCACTGCAAGCGACTGCTCCAAAGCGGCATCAAATTCTTCCCTTGTCGTCACACGGATCCCTGTTGCTCCCATTGCCTCTGCCAGTTTAACAAAATCAACATCATCTCGCAATACGGTAGCAGAATAACGTTCTTCATAAAATAAATCCTGCCACTGACGCACCATGCCAAGCACATGATTATTTACAACGACTTCTATCAGCGGAAGCTTCTGACGCACTGCTGTTGCAATTTCATTCATATTCATTCGGAAACACCCGTCGCCTGCGATATTTATGACTGTCTTGTCCGGATTTGCCGTCTTTGCCCCAATCGCCGCACCCAGGCCGTATCCCATCGTCCCAAGACCTCCTGAAGTCAGAAAATGTCTTGGTTTTGTATATTTATAATACTGTGCCGCCCACATCTGATGCTGTCCGACCTCAGTTACAATCACTGCATCCCCGTTTGTCTTTTCATAAATCTTTTCGATCATATATGGTCCGCAAAGTTCCTCGGAATCATATGTCAATGGATGCTTTTTCTTTAAATCTTCTATATGCGCCAGCCATTCATCATGGTTCTGCTGCTCTAACTGCGCATTTATTTTCGTCAATACTTCCTTAATATCCCCGATGACACTCGCTGTTACAAGAATATTTTTATTAATCTCAGCAGGATCGACGTCAAACTGTATAATATCGGCCTGTCTGGCAAATTTCTCAGCATTTCCAATCACACGGTCACTAAAGCGTACGCCGACTGCCAGCAGCAAATCACATTCACTGACCCCATAATTGGATGTTTTCGTTCCATGCATCCCAAGCATTCCGGTATATTTGGAATCTGTACCGTCAAACGCGCCTTTTCCCATCAAAGAATCGCATACCGGAGCCTGCACCTTTTCGGCAAATTCCCGCAGCTCTTTCGAAGCATCGGATAAAATCACGCCGCCGCCCACAAATATGTATGGCCTTTTCGCTTCTTTGATATATCGGATCGCTTTATCAATATCTTCCTGCCGAAGCTTTTCTGTCACACGCTTCGGCATTTGGATCGTTTCCGGCGTATATTCGGTCTTATTTGCTGTTACATCTTTTGGGATATCAACAAGTACCGGGCCAGGTCTGCCTTTTCTTGCAATCGTAAAAGCCCTGCGTAATATTTTCGCGAGATCACTGACATCTTTTACGATAAAATTATGCTTTGTAATCGGCGTCGTAATACCTGCGATATCAATTTCCTGAAAACTGTCTTTGCCAAGCAGCGGCACATTTACATTACAGGTAATTGCGACAAGAGGTATGGAATCCATATAAGCCGTCGCGATTCCTGTCACCAGATTTGTCGCCCCAGGCCCACTTGTTGCAAAACACACACCCACTTTTCCGGTACTGCGTGCATAGCCGTCCGCCGCATGGGACGCTCCCTGTTCATGAGAAGTCAGAATATGCCTGATTTCATCTCTATGTTTATACAATTCATCATATACATTCAGGATCGCTCCGCCAGGATAACCAAATACGGTGTCCACACCCTGTTCTTTCAGGCACTCAATTAAAATCTGCGCCCCTGTCAACTGCATGTTTTCTGCCTCCTTTTATATTTTCAATGCTTTTCCATTGTTTCTTATCTAGTTTATCATCTGCCTTCATGATGCGCGTCCGGCATCTGCATAACGGCTCCGCGGTTTCCGGAAGTTACCATCGAAGCATACCGCGCCAGATACCCGCTTGTCACCTTCGGCTCTCTTGGCTGCCATTTTGCTTTTCTGGCTGCCAGCTCTTCCTCAGAAACGGCCAGTTCCAGCTTCATTTCCGGTATATTGATTTTAATCGTATCGCCTTCCTCCACAAGCGCAATTGGCCCGCCAACTGCCGCTTCCGGCGACACATGCCCGATCGAAGCGCCGCGGCTGGCGCCTGAAAAACGACCGTCTGTAATAAGAGCTACCGATGAACCCAGCCCCATACCTGCTATCGCAGATGTAGGATTTAACATCTCACGCATACCCGGTCCGCCTTTTGGCCCTTCATAACGGATGACCACGACATCGCCGGCCTGAATCTTCCCGCCTTTAATTGCTGCGATTGCATCTTCTTCACAGTCAAACACTCTTGCCGGCCCTTCATGAACCATCATTTCTTCTACAACCGCAGACCGTTTAACTACAGAGCCGTCCGGCGCCAGATTGCCCTTTAATACGGCAAGTCCGCCGGTCTTACTGTATGGATTGCTTACCGGACGGATAACATCCGGATTTTTATTCACTGCATCTTTGATATTTTCACCGATTGTCTGCCCGGTTACTGTCATGCATTCCGTATGAATCAGTCCGATATCTGCCAGCTGCTTCATCACTGCATAAACTCCGCCTGCTTCATTTAAGTCTTCCATATAAGTCGGACCTGCCGGTGCAAGATGACATAAATTCGGCGTCTTCTCACTGATCGGATTCGCAAACGAAATATCAAAATCAAATCCTATTTCATGTGCAATTGCCGGAAGATGCAGCATACTGTTTGTAGAACATCCAAGCGCCATATCTACCGTCAGTGCATTTAAAATCGCTTCTTTTGTCATAATATCTCTCGGACAAATATTTTTTTTCAGCATTTCCATAACTGCCATACCTGCATGTTTTGCCAGTTTGATACGCTCTGAATAAACAGCCGGTATCGTACCGTTGCCCTTAAGCCCCATACCAAGCGCTTCGGTCAGGCAGTTCATAGAATTTGCCGTATACATACCAGAACACGATCCGCAGGTTGGACATGTCTTTTCTTCGTATTCCCGCACATCTTCTTCACTCATCGTACCTGCCGCATAAGAGCCGACTGCCTCAAACATGGAAGAAAGGCTTGTTTTACGTCCTTTTACATGTCCTGCCAGCATCGGACCACCAGATACAAATACCGTCGGCACGTTAATTCTTGCTGCCGCCATTAACAATCCTGGTACGTTTTTATCACAGTTCGGCACCATAACGAGCGCATCAAACTGATGTGCAAGCGCCATACATTCCGTAGAATCAGCAATTAAATCTCTCGTTACAAGAGAATATTTCATTCCAATATGTCCCATAGCAATGCCGTCACAAACCGCAATCGCCGGAAATACAACCGGTACGCCGCCTGCTTCTGCTACACCAAGCTTTACAGCATTTACAATTTTATCCAGATTCATATGGCCCGGTACAATCTCATTGTATGAACTTACAATACCGACCATCGGTTTTTTCATCTCTTCTTCCGTAAAACCGAGCGCGTTAAATAAAGAACGGTGCGGTGCCTGCTGCATGCCGGTTTTTACCTGATCACTTTTCATCGTTTCTCTTCCTTTCTTAGTTACGAAGTTTTATGACCGAAACCTCCATTTCGGTCATTTATAACTGTTATCTTTTATTCGTTTTGCACAAAGCAAATGCATTGATCTTTCAGCCAGAATTTTAAATTCTTTCACAAATTACATCACCCATCTGTGCCGTACCAATTTGCGTAACAAAAGCCTTTTTCTCTTCTTCCTGCGGCATAATATCAATGGTACGATATCCATCTGTTAATACCTGTTTTACCGCCGCTTCCACAGCATCCGCCTCCTGATCCAGATCAAAACTGTAACGAAGCATCATAGCCGCCGATAAAATCGTTGCAATTGGATTTGCAATGCCTTTGCCTGCAATATCCGGCGCAGACCCGCCGCTTGGTTCATATAAGCCGAACTTTGTGTCATTCAGGCTGGCGGACGGAAGCATCCCGATCGATCCCGTCAGCATAGATGCCTCATCGGATAAAATATCTCCAAACATATTTTCTGTTAATATCACATCAAACTGCTTCGGATCTTTTACCAGCTGCATCGCGCAATTATCTACCAGCATATGTTCGTAAGCGATATCCGGATAATTTTTTGCTGTCTCATCGACGATCTTTCTCCACAGGCGGGACGAATCTATCACATTTGCTTTATCAACACTTGTCACTTTTTTCCGGCGTTTTCCGGCTATATCAAATGCCCGCTTTGCAATTCTTCGAATCTCTTCTTCATTATATGTCAGCGTATCTTCTGCTGTCAAAAGGCCGTCTCTTACTTCTGTGACGCGCTTTCCAAAATATAATCCTCCTGTCAGCTCACGCATAATCATCATATCAAATCCGTCACCGATAATATCATCCTTTAACGGACATGCTTCTTTTAATTCTTTATATAAATATGCCGGTCTTAAGTTTGCAAACAGATTCAGCGATTTACGCAGTTTTAACAAACCGGCTTCCGGTCTTTTTGACGGCTCCAGCTGGTACCACGGGGATGTTGCCGTGTTGCCGCCAATCGAACCCATTAAGACGGCATCGGAAGCTTTCGCCTGCGCAATTGCCTCATCGGTCAGCGGAACTCCTACTGCGTCAATCGAACATCCTCCCATTAAAATATCCTCATAATCAAACTGGTGTCCAAATACGGCACCGACTTTATCCAATACTTTTCTTGCTTCCGCAGTTATCTCCGGCCCGATCCCGTCGCCGGCAATAACGCCAACATGATATTTCATATGAAAACTTCCTTTCTTTTGCATAGATTGCTGCACTTATGATCTGACAAATACAAAAATTTTACGCACAAGACCGAACGCTTTATCACGATACAGTCTGCCGTTTACTATCATATAACTTTTGACCTGATTTTTCAACCATGAAATACAAAACTGTCTGAAATTACCTGTAAACAGGGGATTTCAGACAGTTTCTAGTTACTTTTTACATCCATGTTTTGACTCACAGACAAAATCGTTATTTACTTTTTTTGCTGTCTTTTTTGCTTTCCACAGCATTGGCAGAATCCTCCGGCTTTTCTACGACGGAAATTGCCGCGCGCTGCATAGGGATCCGGCAGTTTTTATTACTTCCGAATTCTACGATCACCGTATCGTCTGAGATATCGATAATCGTTCCATAAAAACCGCTCGTCGTCAGTACCGTATCGCCAACTTCCAAAGCTGCAAGCATAGCATTTTTCTTCTTCTGCTCCTTCTGCTGTGGACGAAGCATAAAAAAGTACATAAATCCGACTAAAATCACGAGCGATAAAATCATGCTGACAAAACTGCCTGCACCGGCCGCGCCTGCTGCATCTGCTACAAGAATATGTGGTGAGATCATTTTTTTCCTCCTGAACATCGCATAATTTGTGCCTGCTTTGATATACAACACAAATAGTATTGTACACAAATATTTGGAATAGGGCAACCTATTTTAGAAAAATTTTACATTCGTACCGTCTCTCACGCGTTGCCTTTTTTCATTACTGTTAGCCGTTGTAGTGTCCTTTGCATGAAACAATCCATAAATTACCATGTTCATCAATATTATATATCAATCTGTTTTCCTGATCTATCCGCCTGCTCCATGCTTTTCTATAACGCAATGGCTCTGGCTTGCCGATTCCTTTAGAAACCCCGTTACGCTCAATGTCTTTGACCAGTTCATTGATTCTCTTTAGAACTTTTTTATCTTGCTGCTGCCAGTATAGATAATCGTCCCATGCTCTGTCAGCCCATAGTTTCTTCATCGTCTTTTACCTCTATTAACTCATGCTGCTGTCCATTTCCAGCTTCAAGCTGCCTAAGCCCCCTGTCAATCATAGAAAGATATTCCGCATTTTGGGCAGCTTTGACTAATTGATTATATTTTTCAAGACTTAGAATAACTATGTTTTTTTCTGCTTTCCGTGTAACAATCACTGTTTCACCATTGTCCGTTGCTTCATCACAATAACTTTTTAAATTATTTCTTATAGTAGAATAGTTAACAGCTAACATACTATCACTCCTTTGCGCATTTGTCTGTGCGATATATGGTACAATTTTTTGTACAATTATTGTATTGAATTTTCCCAGGAATGTCAAGATGCTTCAAAGTTTTATTTATCAATCTTGTTGACAAAGAAATACACGAATGATCTGATTTTGTAAACCCTTTGACATACGCACAAAAAAGGCGTATAACACATAATATAAAAAGGACGCAATATGACAGTTCGGGAAATACTAAAGGTAAGTCACAGTCCCAAATCACAACGGAGACTTGAAACCGGGAACTCTAAACAGCATATACAAACAGTCAGGTCTTAAATAGTCCTATCACTTGTAGTTCGCATAGAAAGGGAGCGTAATTTAAGCAGAATTTAACTTATCTTGCAGTACTTGAACCATTAACCGATGGCTCATATAGTATCTACTTTCCTGATTTACCCGGATGTATCAGTGTAGGGGATAATCTGGAAGAAGCTGCACACATGGCAGCAGAAGCCGTAAGCCTTCATGTTTACAGTATGGAATGTGATAATGAGAAAATTCCCACTCCATCCGTGAATCTGTCTAAAGAAGATACAGAAGGAAATGTTGTAATGCCTATTACAATCCACCCTGATTTATTCCGCATGAAAAAAGATAACGAACGCATCAAGACAAACATCACTCTTCCAGCATGGCTGAAAAGAATTGCCGAAGAACAAAAAGTTAACTATTCCCGGCTTTTGGAAACTGCTCTGATTGATTATTTACAAATACCTGTATCTGGAAGACGATAAGCCCTTGCCCTGCTGCCATACGCCCTGTACCAGCTATCGGGCAGCAGGCGCAAAACACCTCTATTTTTGATCCACATCCTGAAACGCCCACAATTTATTCATCAAAAAATTAATCGGCACACTAATAATCAGATTTGGCACCGGCGCTAAATACTTTGAGATGCCAAATATTTGAATCCAAAGCCAGGAAAGCACATTGTTTAAAATGATTCCTGTAAATCCATAAGCTATATAGGTTCGGAACAACGTCCTCCAAACAGACCGCTTTTTTCCATCCTTGACAGTAAATACAAATCGGCTGTTCCAGTAAAAAGACCACAGCACACTCAAAACAAATGCCACAATATTTCCTGCAATAAAATCCCATGACACTTTCATCGGAGCCAGAGCCATGAGCACAGCCACGTTCAGCAAGTAGCTGACAACCGTATTGCTGACTCCAATCAGTCCAAATTTCATAAACTGCAGCAAATGCTCGGTCACCTCATCTGACGCTGAAGGGAAAAATTTTTTCAAAAAAAACTGAATGATATTTCTCAATTTATCGTCCATTTTTTACCTCAAAATGACAGCTGATTCTTTTCTAAAAAAGCTGACACAGAATCAATAAATGTATTTGCATTCTGTAATTGTTTCTGTGCTTCTTGAAAACTTGCTACAAAGAAATCATCATAATCCGATTTTTCTCTCAAATAAGATGTATCTTTGATTATTATATACAAACTCCGATCCAATAATTTTTCTTTCAAAAAATTCTTATTGAAGTATGCAATCACTCCGGAATGTTTTGAAGAATCATATCCTTTTAGTACATTAACAGCTCTCATTGCATGAAACAAAGCATAATAAGAACGATTTAATGAAGTTCTATACTGGCCAATTTCAAGATTTTCCTTTGATGCATCTAACATTTCTTTTGCACGTTCAAACCTGTATTTCGATAATTCTTTTACGCTATTTTCCATAAAACAATTCCTTCGTTTTGAAGATTCCTATAAAATGGCAACACTTCTCCCCATTGCATTATTTTATCTTCTTCAATATCAATGATAGAAATTACAGTCTCATATTTCATATCCAATTCTGCAGACCATACCAAAAATTCTTCTCTTTTTTCAGGATCGATTCTATGTTTGAGAATAATTGCAATATCAATATCACTCTCTGCTGTATTTTCTTTTCTGGCTGCTGAACCATATAAAATAATTTTCTGGATATTATCCTCAAAAATGTTCCGTAAACCTCGAATTAATTCTAATTCCAAATAATCGTCCAATACCATACCCAATGCTCCTTTCCCTACTAACATCCACTTTCAATGTAAAAGTTCAGATAACCCATTGAACTTTTACATTGAAATACATTAGGATCTGTAGGAAAATACCTTAACATTCAAAATAATGCATCCAATCCATACTGATGAATCAGCAGATCTGATAAATGTTCCGTAAATTTTGCAGCTCCATCAAGTCCAAGATGTGTCAGATCCCTGTAATTCTCTTTGTGCGCTGATATCTCTTCATAATCTTTAAAATCCAGCAGTTCAAACGAAAAATCCTTTTTTAATTCACCAATAATATTCATAAAGAATGTTTTCCATGTCCGGTTTAATGACTTTTCGAAATCTTCAACTACTTTATATTTTGGAAGAAGAACCAGAAAAATCCGAATCTGCGGCTGTATTTTTTTCAGCAGCAAAAACAGCTTTACCATGTTATCTACTTGAAACTGAATCGTATGATGGAAAATTTTCATTTGAACCGCGTGAATAATCGGATTGTTTTTGTATTTTAATATAGCGTTATCTTCCAGCTTCTCATCGTATAACGTGATATCTTTATATACACCGCAATCCCGTTCCCTTGCAAATGGAAAGAATTCAGAAAATAGCTTTTGTTCCCATGCTGTCTTTCCTTCCTGCCATATACCTCCCGATAATACTTCATTTATCTGCTGTACACTTTGCTCTTTGTTCCATGGCGTACGTTCTTCACATAAAAAACCGCTTATCTCAACGAACCGGTCAAATGCTCCGGATAATATCGTATCAAAATTAAAGTAAAAATAATCAAACATATCTATGACTACATATTTTAAATCTTTGATTTCATAATAATATTGCTCGTAACACTTTTTCAGAGTCAGATAATTAAAATAAATATCCTGAGAACTGTAACATAAATTGCAGACATTTCCAGGCATCTTGTCTTCGACAATTCCAACCATCCCATGAGATATCCCCAATATGAGGCCATCCAGTTTTTGATTCAATTTGCAATTCATAACACGCTGAAACCGGTTTTTGGAATACCCTGCCATATAAGCTTTATAAATATCCAGAACATAGTTTTTGTTTATGCCGCACGATAAAATGATCTCCAGCAATTTTGCTTTCATCTCACGAGTATACACCGCAAATCCAATATATACCTCTCCGTCTCGCTCCGCAATAGAATTCAGATCCAATGTTTCTATATCTTCTATGCTCCGAATACTATATTCTTTTAAAATCTCAACATCTAAAGCAATGCTATTCCTGACAAAATTATAGTAAAAATACTCATAAAATAGTATGATTCTCTTTTTCATCGTCATCTCCCCGCCAGTTACACCGTACTGCGAAATCTTTCCAGCTTGTTTTTCTTATACGCTGCAAAGTTTCCTTCGTCCAGTGCGCTGCGAATTTCTTCCATCATCGTATTATAAAAATACAGGTTATGCAATACGCATAAGCGCATTCCAAGCATCTCTTTTGCTTTTAGCAAATGACGGATATATGCGCGGCTGTATGTGCGGCATGCCGGACATTGGCAGCCGTCCTCAATGGGATGCATATCTTTCTCATACTGTTTATTAAACAGATTCAGCTTGCCATGATTGGTATAGACATGTCCGTGTCTCCCGTTTCTCGTTGGATAAACACAGTCAAAAAAGTCTACGCCCCGCTCTACGCCTTCTAAAATGTTTTCCGGCGTGCCTACGCCCATTAAATACGTCGGTTTATTTACCGGCAGATACGGTACGGTTACATCTAAAATATGATACATTTCCTCATGTGTCTCGCCTACGGCAAGCCCGCCCAGCGCATAACCGTCCAGTTCCATCTCTGCAATGCGTCTGGCATGTTCTGTCCGGATATCTTCAAATACCGCTCCCTGGTTAATCGCAAACAAAAGCTGGCGTTTATTAATCGTATCGTCCAGACTGTTCAATCGCTGCATTTCATCTTTGCACCGTTTCAGCCAGCGGGTCGTACGGTCTACCGAATGTTGTACGTACGTACGGTCGGCACGACTGGACGGACATTCATCAAATGCCATTGCAATCGTAGATGCCAGATTAGACTGAATCTGCATACTTTGTTCCGGCCCCATAAAGATCCTGCGCCCATCTACATGAGAATGAAAATATACTCCCTCTTCTTTGATTTTACGCAGGCTGGCCAAAGAAAACACCTGAAACCCGCCGGAGTCGGTCAGTATCGGTTTATCCCAGGAGATAAACTTATGCAGACCGCCCAGCTGTTTAATCAAAAGATCACCGGGACGGACATGCAAATGGTACGTATTGGACAATTCCACCTGTGTCTTAATCCCCTGCAAATCGTCGGTTGATACGGCGCCTTTGATCGCACCGCAAGTTCCTACATTCATAAAGACCGGAGTCTGGATATCTCCATGTACCGTATGGAAAATACCACGTTTGGCCCGGCCTTCCTGTTTGATTAATTCATACATATCAGTTATTTTTATTCACAATCCTTGTCTCATATTTTCCGGTTTCAATTTCAATAAAGCGAACAAACAGCGACACTTTATTCTCTTCGTTTAAGCTTGTCCATACTGTATCCGTAAACGTATCAATCGTTCCTGAAATGCCAACACGAACCGGCTCGCCCTCAAAGCCTGGCAGCGGGCTGCCGTCTCCCTGATACGTATGGATAAACCGGCCTTCACCTGCCAGCGGGTGTTCATAAGTAAATGTATGGCGGCAGCAGGAATCCGGATCTCCCTCATTGCTCTTTAAAATAGACATTGCATAATTGTATCCCCCGTTTTCAATATGCAAAATACCGGAAATACGCGGTGTATAATTCGGGGCGTCCGGTTCAAACGTCCTTGTGCGCAATGCCTGCTCAAACGTCTGCTGTTTATCCATCAGCTCATAAATCGTATCTGTCTGATCTCCATTTGTAACAATTGTCTTATTTCCAAGCACACGCACCGGTGCATAAATAACCAGACTTGGGTCACTCAGCTTTGCAGGATCAAACGCCTGTGTGCGAATCCCTTCCCCATCCGTAATAAAAATGCGGTTGCGGCTGTTTACGCTTCGTCCCATAATAAAATATGCAGTTACCGCATATTTTTTATCCGCAGACAGGCCAATAACGATCCCTCTGCCCGGATAAGAGTTTGTTTTTAAAAGCTGTTCCAAAGATGCCGTTTGCATAGCAGTATCCTCCTTTTTCCATCGTATCAAAATGCATGATTGTAAATTTATATATATTTTATAAATATTTTGCTAATTGCTGCGCTCGGTGCTTCCATGTGTGTGAATCCCGCGCAATCGCCTGTCCGCGGCAGGATAACTCAAATAACTGCTCCGGATCGTCAAGCAGCTTTCTTACCAGATCCGGCAATTGCTCTAAATGCTGCAAATCATAATAGACTACCGCATCCATATGCTGCAGCTGCTCCCGCAGATAAATGCTGTCATCCGTAAGCGCTGCCGCGCCCTGCAGCATGGCGGTAAAAATACGGTCATGCGCTCCGTCTTTAAACCACGGCATCGTATTTAGAGCAATCTTTGTCTGCGCCATTGCCTGTACGCAGTCTGCAGAACTTACCATACGGCCGGATAACATCAGATTTTCAGGACGTGCACAGGATATTTTCTCCCAGTCTTTGCCATATAGATGTATCTGAATCCCGCCTTCAGCCAGAATCCGCACCGTCTTTTCCCGAAAATAAGTGCGAATCCACAAATCGACGGCAGGCATTGCACTCATCGCTTCGCATAGCTGTGAATCGCTTAGATTTGGTATTTCGCGACGTAAATATGCTTCTATGCACGACAGCAGATTTTGTTTTGGATGTTTCAGGAACGCTTGAATGATCTCATAATAAAAATCACGGTATTCCGGTTCCATTGCCGCAAGCTGCGTATCTATATTTGTAACAGGTACATAATTGGCTGTCAATACAAGCGTATCCGGACGCTGCATCCATTGTTCAAACGCTGCTTCATCTGGTACTGCCGCCGTCGTCTCGCAGGCGCCTTCTTTTGGAAGATCATTTCCGGCAAGCGGCAGAAATTCACAAAATACAGTCGGATAAAACCGTTTCATATACGATACATGATCTCTGTCGATACAAAATGTCCGCAAATTCGCAACCGGATACTGTAATGCCTGATAATAATAAATCGGATGGTCCACCATAATATTCAGGCATTGCATATCCAGCTGTTCCCAAAGGCTGAGCATCGGTTCTCCGGTATCAGAAAATTCCCACAGCTGTTCCTCTGCGCTTAAACCGATAAAATTAAACGTAAGGAGTACAGCTTCTTTTTCCTGCACAGCCTGCCGCAGCTTCCACGCGCTTAAGCCAAGCATATCAAAATCCATCCAAAATATTTCATAGCCCCATGCTGCAAACGCATCCGCCAGCTGCATAGAAAAATACGTCAGCGTCTCTACCGCATGTTTACATAATACAATCATCTTATTCATATTAATTTTTAAAACTGTGAACCGGCGCAGGGATTCTTCCTGCGCGTCTGATAAACGCACTGCAGTCATATGGATTGACCGGCATAATCGGTGCATAGCCAAGCAGCCCGCCAAATTCAGCCTTTTCACCAACCCCTTTTCCAATGACAGGAATCAGACGTACAGCCGTAGTCTTTTGATTAATCATACCAATCGCCATTTCATCCGCAATGATGCCTGCTATCGTAAAAGCGTTTGTATCTCCCGGGATGGCGATCATATCCAGTCCTACCGAGCAGACGCAAGTCATTGCCTCCAGCTTTTCCAACGTCAGCGCTTTTGCTTCTACCGCATCAATCATGCCCTGATCCTCGCTGACCGGAATAAATGCGCCGCTTAAGCCGCCGACATAAGAGGATGCCATAATACCGCCCTTTTTCACCTGGTCATTTAATAGCGCTAACGCCGCTGTCGTACCTGGCGCTCCGGCATATTCCACGCCGATTTCGTGTAAAATATCTGCTACGCTGTCGCCGACTGCAGGCGTCGGCGCCAGGGACAGATCGATAATGCCGAATGGAATGCCAAGACGTTTGGAAGCTTCTTGTGCAACAAGCTGTCCGACACGTGTAATTTTAAAAGCTGTCTTTTTAATGGTCTCGCAAAGTATCTCAAAACTCTCTCCACGCACCTGTTCCAGTGCGGTTTTTACAACACCCGGGCCGCTGACGCCGACATGAATCACGGCATCTGCTTCTGTCACGCCATGAAATGCGCCTGCCATAAACGGATTATCATCCGGTGCATTGCAAAAGATCACTAGTTTCGCGCACCCAATCGAATCTTTTTCCTTTGTAAACTCCGCCGTCTGCTTTACAATTTCTCCCATTAGCCGAACTGCATCCATATCTATGCCCGTCTTTGTGGAGCCTACATTGACTGAGCTGCATACGAAGTCTGTTTCCGCCAATGCCTTTGGTATCGAACGAATCAGATTTTCGTCTGCCGTTGTCATGCCTTTGGATACAAGCGCCGAATATCCGCCGATAAAATTTACGCCTGTCTTTTTTGCCGCGCGGTCAAGCGTATGAGCTATGGTCACAAAATCGTCCGGCGATTTACACGCCGCTGCGCCGATCAAAGCGATCGGCGTAACGGAAATCCGTTTGTTGACGATCGGTATACAATAACTGTTCTCAATCTTTTGCCCTACCGCTACCAAATCTCTTGCTGTTGCCGTTATTTTATCGTATATTTTTTCATTTAATTTTTCCAAATCCGAATCGATGCAGTCCAACAGGCTGATGCCAAGCGTAATCGTACGCACATCCAGGTTTTCCTGCTCGATCATCTTATTTGTTTCTGCTACTTCTCGTATATTTATCATGGGAAATCCGCCGTTACAGCTTTTCCTTTCTCTCATATTTTTAAATCCGGTGCATTTTTTCAAAAATCTCTTCTTTTTGGCATTTGATGCTGACGCCGATTGCTTCTCCAATTTTATCCAGCTCTTTGGAGCAATTTGAAAACGATACTTCGGAATCGTTCATTTCTACAATCATCATCATATGAAAATAACCTTGCACAATCGTCTGGGAAATATCCAGAACATTAATATTTTTTTCTGATAAATAGGTGCAGACTTTTGCAATAATCCCTACCGTATCTTTACCAAGCACTGTAATAATCGTTTTATCTGACCGTTTTTCTGCTGCCTGTTCCATTCCATTTTCTCTCTTTCTTTTATTTGCCTTATGCCTTGTAAATCATGCGCAAAACATCTGTGAGACTTCCTGGCGTTTTGCCACATAAATTGGAAAATCGTCCCCTTTGTAAGGATTTTCTCCCATTGATACTTCCAGCCGCACCGTCTCATAAGCAAGCTCCGCAAAATTATTTTCCTTGCTCAGATGCCCAAGTATCACTGCCCGAAACCGGTCATGCAGCAGCCGGCCAAGCAGCCGGCCGGACAGCACATTGGATAAATGCCCTCTGTCGCCTAAAATACGCTGCTTTAGCGGATACGGATAACTGCCTGTCTGAAGCATACGCACATCATGATTCGCTTCCAGCAGTAAAATATCCATATTTTGCAGCTTTTCCACAAGACTGTCGTCATACGTTCCAAGATCTGTAATCACCCCGATTTTTTTGCTTTCCGTTTTCATAATATAAGCGACCGGATCTGCCGCATCATGAGAAATGGAAATCGGATGCACCATCATATCCCCTATCTGAAATTCCTGCCCTGGAACAATCGGGTGCAGCAAATCCTCATCGATTTTTCCAACAGACTTTACCATACGTATCGCGTCCAACGTCCCTTTTGTCCCATAGATCGGAAGTCCGTAACGCCTCGCCAGCACGCCAAGACCTGCGATATGGTCAATATGCTCATGGGTAATGAGAATTGCCTCCATCTCACTCGTTTTCAATCCTACTGAATTTAACCCTGTTTCAATCCGTTTTCCGCTGATTCCTGCATCTACAAGCAAATGAGACTCCTGCGTGCCGACACAGATACAATTACCGCTGCTGCCGCTTGCAATACTACATAATTCCATATCAGTTATCCTTCCAATAAATGTCAATCTTATCTCCCGGCTGTAGCGGCTGCGTATATTGCGCATCTTCGCCGTTTACCTGTGTAACAAGCATCCGTCCGCGTGATTGTGACAAATCAAATAAAATATAATCAAAAATATCGACAAAAATATATTCTTTTTTCTGCTTCATCGTAATCGTTTCACCATTTACGATAACCTGACAAGATGGCTCAGCAGGTTCCTCCGCCGGCTGCTGCTCCTGTGCCTGTGCTGCATAAAACGGAACATCCTCCCGAACCGGCGATGCTGCGGAGGCCGGCCCTGTATAGGCTGCCTCTGCCGGTGTTCCAGCCAGTGTATCTTTTACAACATCCAGCAATACTTCCGCATTTACAGGCGGGACTGCCGTGTTTGCTGTTTGCTCTGTTTTTTCTGCCGGACTTTCAGGAGGAATCACCGCCTTTTCTGCCGACTCAGGCGCCTGACTCATGTCTGTAAGCTCCGGCAGCGGCGGCAATTCTGCCGGCATCTCTGAAAATGTCTGTTCAGATTCCAAATCATTTTGCGGCAGCATTTTAATTCCAACCGGTCCTTCGATACGTTCCTTCGGCTGTTCCTCTTTTGCCGCAGGCTGCGGCGATTTTTTTGCAGGCGCATCCGGATATACGTCCTGAGGCGTAGAACGGTAAGAAATCACCTTCCAGTCCACACTGAAATTCTCATATACAAGCGCCTGCATGTCTTCTACACGGTTGTTGACTAAAATATCCGCGTCCATATCCAGCTCTACATCCATAAATTCCGCGAGCTGGGCTACCGTATAAAAGCTTCTTGTTATAATCGCGTCATGTTCTTTGATTTCATAAGTCGGCGGCTCTAAAACACCGTTTACCTCAACATAACGCGGGCAGGTAATCAGTTTCCCATTCACTTCAAACGTAATCGTAGAGCTATGATATTCTTCCAGCTGCCCGACCAGATAATGCGCTTCTCTGCCGGCCGTAGAAGGTTCAATCGTAATCTCGCAGTTTGGTTCGATTGGTGTATTAATGGAGGCAGGACGGTCATTCATACGGATAATCGCAGCCTCTCCGGCGTCTCCTCTTACGATGCGCGGTCTGCCATTGACTGTAAAATTTATCTCCCTGCCGCGCTTAGGAAACAGCTGGTCATTCGGAAATCCGGCCTGAATTGCAGCATCTACAATCGTCAGCTTATTATTGTCATATAGTTTCAGCCGTTCCCCATTAAAGCGAACCATAATAAAGTTATTTTTCTGCTCGTAATAATTCAGACAGATACCGATAGGCGTCACAAGCAGCGGATCTTTAATAATATCATCCTGCACAAAGGTAACTTCTTTTAACACTTCCTCCCCGCGCAGCGCTACACGCTCCTGCGGCAGCTCCAGTTTTTTGGCAAGCATCTCATCAAATCCATGAATCTTTCCGCCGCCGCCTACAATAAACGTGGCGCTGACACTTTGATCTCCGTTCAGCTCTTTAATTTTGGCTGCTACATCTGTCGTCATTTTATCTACCAGCGGTTCTGTCAGCTTCCACACTTCTTCTGCCTTGATCGTATGCTTTAAGCTCATTATATCTTCAAATTCAATTTCATCGTCCGTAGCTGCCGACAATTTGATATGCTCTGCCATTTTAAAATCAACCAGATAATGCTGTACGATCATCTCCGTCAGCTCGTCTCCTGCAAACGGAATCATACCATAAGCAATAATACTGCCGTCTCTTGTCAATGAAATATCTGAGGTTCCGGCGCCAACGTCCACAAGCGCGATATTCAGCATACGGAAATTTTCCGGGATTGCCACATCAATCGCGGCAATCGGCTCCAACGTCATATTTGCCACGGTAAGCCCCGCAAATCCAACAGCCATATACAGCCCGTCAACAACATCCTCCGGCAGAAACGTCACAATAATTTTTTCTGAAATCTTATCTGCTTTATGACTTTCCAGATTAGAAAATATTTCATCATTAATATAATATTTCATAACCGAATAGCCAACACAGTAAAACTTATATTTGGTATCGTTTGCTTCTTTTAACTCCTGTGCCGCTTTATCTACACCAAGCAGGTCCAATGTATGAATATGTTCGCCTGTCACGACTGTTTCTTCCGGGAACTCATATTCTACATATGTCGTTACTGTTTTCAACACACGTCCGGCTGCTGCGATGCATACTTCCGTCAGCTCTTGTCCGATCTGGTCTTCCAGCTTTTCTTTAATGACAGAAATTGTGCGCCCGACACGGCCGATATCATGAATCTGCCCATCCAGCATAGCTCTCGTCTCATGCTCCATTGCATACTGTGCCACTACTATAAATTCTTTCTCTTTTTTATATCCTACCGTACCTACCACATTGCGCGTACCGATATCCAGTCCGAATACGTATTGCAGCTCTTCCTCCTTTTGTGTGTCCTTTTGTCTGTCCTCCCGTCCGAGTGCTCTTTCCATGCTTCTGTCTCCTTTATCATTTAAAAGCTGCGCCAGCTGCAAATAAACCTGCGCAATCGGTCCGTTATTATCTATGACCACCTGGCAATGCCTGCGGTACTCCCCTTCGGAAAGCTGTGCCGCAAATATCTGCTCTATTTTTTCATCCGAATAGCCCCGCGTCTCGATCAGGCGCTGTCTGCGGTTTTCCTCCGTCACATAGACATACCATAACTCATCGCAGATCTGCCCGTAACCGTCTTCGATTAATAACGCCGCCTCCAGCACGACATAATCCGTCGAACCGCTCCTGCGTTCTTTTTCCACTTCCTTTAAAATATATTCTTTTACTGCAGGGTGGACAATGCTGTTTAACCGCTCCCTCTTTTCCTCGTCCGCAAAGATAATCTCTGCCAAACGCTGCCTGTGAAATCTGCCGTTATGAAGCCATATTTTCTCCTGCGCAAACTCTTTTTGAAGCCTTACATAGCAATCGTAGCCCGGTTCCATAATTTCATGGGCGACCTCATCTGCAATCAGCGTCCTAACCCTGTAATTTTTTCTCAGATAGGCAAGTATGGTAGACTTTCCAGCACCGACACCGCCCGTAATTCCAATAAATTTCATTCCGTTCACCCTGACCGTTTCTTTTTTATCTACTTTGCCTCATACCAGTTCGTACCGGAATGCATATCAATTTCCAGCGAAACCGCCAAATCCGCCGCATGATGCATCTCCTGTTCCAATATTTCTGATACCTGCTCTACCTCTTCCTGAAACGTCTCTACAAGCAGTTCGTCGTGCACCTGCAAAATCAGTCTGGATTTTAACCCATCTGCCAAAAGTCTGTCATGCACCCGGTTCATAGCAATCTTAATGATATCTGCAGCCGTACCCTGAATCGGAGAATTCATCGCCACACGCTCGCCAAATGACCGCTGCATAAAATTACTTGACTTTAACTCCGGCACCGGACGAATGCGGCCAAACATCGAAACAACTTTTCCGGTTTCTTTTGCTTCTTTTACCATTTGATCTAAAAACGCCTTTACGCCCGGATATGTGTGAAAATACTGTTCGATATAATCTTGTGCTTCTTTTCTGGTAATGCTTAAATCCTGGCTCAGTCCAAAAGAACTGATTCCATATACGATTCCAAAGTTTACGGCCTTTGCATTTCTGCGCTGTAAGTCTGTTACTTCCTCGAATGGAATATGGAACACCTGAGACGCCGTCATCCGGTGGATATCCTGCGCTTCTTTGTATGCCTGAATCAGATTTTCATCCGCCGACATATGCGCCAATACCCGCAGCTCAATCTGCGAATAATCCGCATCTAAAAATACACAGCCTTCTCTCGGCAAAAACACTTTCCGAATCAGCCGTCCTAATTCCATACGAATTGGAATATTTTGCAGATTTGGCTCGGCGCTGCTTAAGCGTCCGGTCGCCGTAATCGTCTGGTTAAACGTCGTATGAATCCGCCCATCCGCCCCGATAAATGCCGCCAGTCCGTCCGCATACGTCGACTTTAGCTTTGCCAGCTGACGGTATTCTAAGATTTGTGCGACGAGCGGATATTCCGGCGCCAGCTTATCCAGTACATCTGCCGCAGTGGAATATCCTGTTTTCGTCTTTTTTCCATATGGCATTTTCAGTTTTTCAAATAAAATCACGCCGAGCTGCTTTGGTGAATTGATATTAAATGTTTCACCGGCTCCTTCATAAATCACGGTTTCTAATTCCGTAATACGCTCTTGCAGCTTTCTCCCATACTCTTCCAGCGCAGCCGCTTCGCAGCGGATGCCCTCTTTTTCCATATCGGACAGCGTATAAACCAATGGCATTTCGATCTCTGAAAATAACTGCTGCATACCTGCTTCTTTCAGCTTTTGCTCCAAAATACCCATCGTCTTGAGCGCTGTATATGCCGGATAGCAGACGGCCTCTAAAAACTCCTGCGGCTGTGTCTGCATCGCCGTTTCATAAGACAATTTTCCAAGCAAATCCGCTCGGGAAGGAAACATCTCGCCCAGATAGTCTTTTGCAAGATCTTCATAATGATATGCATTTTTCAAAGGATTCAGCAAATAAGCCGCTATTGTAACATCAAATAACTGCTTCTGCGCAGGGATGTCCACAAATTTTAATACATGTTTGATATCAAAAGACGCCACAAGATTTCCTGACGTCATCACTTTTGCAAGCCTGCTGCATAATTCTTTATCAGATAAAAGCGCGGCATCTGCCTTTTGATCCGCCTGTGCACATGAAATAAAATAGACTTCCTTTTCTGAAAGAGCGGCTGCCGCTCCATAAATAACGCCCTTTTCTTCAACAAACCATACCGCGCATGTTTGCGCATTCTCCAGCATTTCAAAAATCCGTTCTGCCTGCGCAGCATCCGTAACTTTTTGAAAACAATCTTTCATCGGATTTTGATTTGCCATCTCATTTTGTCCCTGGAACCGCGTCAGCATATTTTTAAATTCCAGACGCTTGCAAAGTTCATATGCCTGCGGCGTATATAAATTTCCAAGCTTTGCCTGCGCAGCATCATAGGCTATATCCGCATTCGTCTCTATAGTAACAAGCTTTTTAGAAAACCGGGCCTTCTCATAATTTTCACGGAAAGATTCCCGCACTTTTGATTTTGGCATATCGTCAATATGTGCATATGCATTCTCGATGCTTCCATATTGGCTGATGATTTTAACCGCTGTTTTTTCACCGATTCCGGGCACTCCCGGCACATTATCCGAAGAATCGCCCATCAGCGCTTTCACATCAATAAATTCTTCCGGTGTCACGCTGTATTTTTCCATTACCTGTTTCGCATAATAATCTTCTACCTCAGTCCCGGTCTTTTTTGTCTTTGGAATACGGATTTTAATACGCTCCGACGCAAGCTGCAGCAAATCCCTGTCGCCGGACACAACCGAAACAAGCATCCCTTGTGCTTCTGCGCGTTTTGCAATCGTACCAAGCAGATCATCCGCCTCATACCCTGCCTTTTCCACGATGGTAACGCCCATCGCCTTCAGCATTTCCTTCATGACCGGCACCTGCTCGCGCAGCTCGGCAGCCATCGGCTTTCTCGTCCCTTTATATTCTGCATACATCTCGTGACGAAATGTCGGCGCACTTACATCAAATGCGACGGTCAGATAATCCGGCTGCTCTTCTTCCATAATACGAAATAAAATATTCAGAAATCCGTATACCGCATTTGTATGCAGACCTTCGGAATTCGACAAATCCGGAATTCCAAAAAAGGCTCTGTTTAATATACTATGTCCATCGATCAAAACCAGCTTTTCGCTCATGGATGACTCCTTTATTTCAATTGCTAAATTTCTGTAATTTCTTCCCCGTCTTCATCATACAAAGTAAAAAACTTTGTATCAAGCTCCGGATAAGACCGTTTTAAAGAAATTGGTTTTCCGCTGTTATTCAAAAAACAATGTTCGCTTTGCGCGACTGCACGCAGTTCCCCGGTCTCTTTGTCCGTCATACGATAAACAATTTTCATTTTCACACTGTTGTAATCAATCATCCTCGCCTCTATAACGACCGTATCACGAAAATGCACCATGCTTTTATACTCACATTTCACCGAAAGCACCGGACTGATAATTTCCATCTCTTCCATTGCTTTGTAGCTGAACCCCATCTGGTCCATCAGATCCATTCTGGCCTCTTCCATCCATCGAATATAATTGGAATGGTGTATGATTCCCATCTGGTCTGTTTCATAATACTGTGCAGTATGCTCATATGGGTGGATTTTAATCTTTTCTCCTGTGTATGGTTTAATTCTGGTGTCTTTTACTGACATGCAATCACCTTCCTGATCTTCTTTTAGTTTGCAGTATTTTTGTACATAACTGTTATTATGCCACAGTGAGTGCGCAATTTCAAGATGTAAGACAATTTCCTGGAAAAATTACGGCCAGGAAAGATAACCGTTCCGATCACCCATGGAACTGTTACGTATCCAGCCATTAGAAATCGCTCTGCGATAGTTACTTTTCACGGGGTGGGGCAAGTAATAAAGCAACAGTTTAGGCAAAGGGGCGCTTTGGGGCCTCCCGGACGCCGCATGGTGGGGAGCTGCCCCATAGGCGCGAACTTAAGAGAAAATACAACAATTTACATAAAAAAGTGTTGCGTATTGGCTATGCAGACGCTGGATGGGAGGCATTGGCCTGTCTGTTTGTGACTTTTCCAGAATGTAAGAAGTTCTAGGCATTCTGCTTCCAGACTATGGAACCGGACGGTCGCGCCGCCTAGTTCGCCCTGGCTGTTGCCAGCAGCTAAAG
>CAJUBQ010000065.1 GCA_910584595.1 uncultured Eubacterium sp. | reverse complement strand
TCCAGCCAGCAAAACCATTCCGCCAGGTGCAGAGTCGTTCGGGAATCCGTTAAGTTAATGATATTGCCCGTGAATAGTAACCGTTGCACCGTAACAGTTCTGATACCTCATAGAACTGTTACGGTGCATATGTAACTAAATCGATATAATTTTTAAACTCATTTGCTGTTTGGCTGCGTTTGGAAGAAAAACGAAAGTTCAGTAAAGGTTTTTGATTTTTATAAGCCTGACAAACTATTGTATCTTCCTGTGAATCATGAATCAGATGTATGGTAGTAATTCCCCATTTATTTGGTATTACATTGCAAAATATATGCTGCCTGAAAACCAGCATTTTGGCGCTCTTATCAACAATATATCCATCCTGCAAGTATTCGTTGTTCGGTACAAAAATATTTTCTTCTGCCTGCACTTCCCATTTAGAAGCTGTTATATCTATTAATTTTTTCAAATAAGAAGTATTGGTGAATAAGTCGTTTATTAAATCCATAACTTTCTCCCATCATTTTCAGGCATCATTCATTCCCAGTCATTACAAGGCTCTTTGTTGACAGTGCATTACTCCATTTCTCTGAATAGAGAATAAATTTCATTTACATCGACTTTATCTTTTGATAATAACCCAACAACCACAGATGTATACTCTGGTAACTGTTTCTTGCTATACCATTGTAGCTTAAAGTCGAACAAGTCTTCTATCATACTTGATACATGAATCCCTAATGCTTCAAAGCTGTACATAACTTTATCGGGATGTCTGCAAGGTTCATTTCGTTTACATCTGCAAGGCTTGCACATACGACAACTGCCTGTAGAAATTCCTTTATCATTCATAAAAACTTTCGCTCTAAGCATTTTTTCTGCTCTACTTTTTAAGATTGAATTTGCTGCCTTAACTTTTAAATAATCTTTATTTATATAATTAAATTGATCTAATTGAACTGTTAAAATACACACCGTTAAAAAGTCATATTTTTTTGAAATATCATGATAATAAGGTGAATACGGAGGACATGACCACTTCATTTTATAATTTGGGCATCCTTCTTTGCATAATTCTTTAAATTTTTTTAATTCTTCATATTGTAAAATATATTTTGAATCTATACAAACAGCTGAAATCTCTATGACAATACCATTCGATTTAGGAGTCGCTATATGAATCTTTATGCTCATTGGATTTTGCCTCAACGATGCTTAGCGCTCACGCTATACTTGACAGCATCATCATCGTTACTTATTTTTTCTACAGTGCAGCCATTATAAACTTTTTTCAGAAATTTCTCATCAAATTTCTGATTAACATCATTGTTCGATGTAGTCGAAATAGTAACGAAAAACATAGAATCTTCTTCGTTTGAAATTGTGAATCCCACATCAAAAGTTACCGTCTTGTCGTCTTCATAATTTACTTTACACTTTTTTACAAACGTAAAATTTCTTGAAGATGTATCTTGTCCATCCCTAAACAGTTCTTTATATGATTCACTTTGTTTAAATAAGGAATATAACAGCCTTTCCAAACCCATTCCATCCTCAGCCGGCAATGTGAATTCCTCGCTCATCAAACATCTATGTATTGAAACTAAATCTTTTTTGCCATCTTTTTCAATTTCAATTTGCTTAACATCAAACGAAGGCTTTATCTCTTTAAATTCATATTTTGTCTTTGATTTGACATATAATTCACTTATCTTTTTACGTCCCCACTCCTGAGAATCATCCACAACAATCAGCAGAAAAGCAAAGTTCATCATGTCCAAATGATAAATATCGTGACATGTATGTGATGATATTGCTCTTAAAATTTCTCGCCGAATATAAAACTGTCGTACGTCTTCCTCATAAAATACATAATCTTCATTAATGCTATAATCAGATTCAAGAAAGTATAATAATAGCTTATAAATAATTATAGCGCTCAATATCCCATGCTTTGACTTCTCCAAGGATTTCTGAAATTTAAAATAATATTTCGGTTGTATTCTTGCAACATATTCTTTCTTATGTTCTTCATCATCCTTCTTGATATACGGTTTTTCATGCATTTTAGAGCTTAAGAAACGCACAACAAAATCATTCATATTATTTTGTACACCATTGAAAGATAAGTCAAGCGAAAGAGTTGGATTGACAATAAATGATTGCATCATATCTTTCGTTTTACCGATAATATCTTGAGCTTTTTCTAACGGATATCCTAAATCATGTGTAAGCGCTATAATGGACCAAATACTTATTTTTTCTAAAGGATTTACTGCCACTCCACCTCCTATTGCTATTTTTTCAAGATATTTGCAATTATTTTCTAATAAACAATCTATTCCCAATAACCATGTTCGAAACACATGGATTACATGGTCACGATAAAACTTTCCTCCACCATACAGCATAGCTTCAAACTCTGTATACTCATCAAAATAATCTCCTAATTCTTTAACACCATAAGCAATAGGTCTTTTTTTCTTATTTAATAAAAAGGGTTCTCTTTTATCAAAATACCTTAAACAAATAATTGATTTTTCTATTATTAATTTCCAGATACCATTAATTTCTTTTGAATACTTAAAAATCTGATAATCATCCATATCGTCTTTAATATCAATTTTTTTTATCTCTCTGATTATGTCAGAATCAAGCGGATGCTTTATGCTTTTTTTAACTTGCTTATATTGTTCCACAGAATTCTCATCTGCAGAATGATATTCTAAGTCATATACATTCTTAGATTTCTCTATGACTCCATTTATTAGCTTTAAATCCTTATTTGCCATTCTTATTTATTCCTCCGCATTCTTTGTAATTAAATGTTGTCCAACGCAATTCTCACAATCACAATTACATGTATAAGTTTCAACATAATTTCTCACAAATTTCAAATACTCTGAATTATTATAAATATCCAGTAGTCTTTTTTGTTTAATATTTTCGGCAAATAACCCTTTTCTTTTCAAGTTAACACGATCATTTTTAAACACTTCACAAGGAAATACAGATCCGTCATATTTAATATTTAACTTGCCTTTTGCTGCTTCGCACCTGGTCTTTTCCCGGCTATCTGAAAAAGGAACTCCCACTCTAATACTTAGTCTGCTACTTTTGTTGATTTCAACAAGCAATTCCTTTAAATATTTCATTTCTGACTCATCCAGCATTAACTCCGTTTCATTTTCAAACGCTCTGCCATGTGCAACTAATCTCAAGAAACTTATTTTAGATACTCCCAGTTGCTCACACATAAACAGTGTTTCTTTTATTTCATGAATATTTAATTTCATTGGAACAAAATGCGCTTCTGCTACAATAGATAAATCAACAGTTTTTTTAATTGACTCTTTTAACAAATTAAAACATCCTGTTGTTCCCATTATTTTATTGTAGACGGCTTCACCAGACGCCTCGACATTAAATATCAGTTTATTTACCTTACCAGCAATATTGCTAAGAACATCTTTAGATAAGGAACAAAAATCGTCTTTATTTATCATAATTCCACTTGTGTATATATAACATTCAAGCCCGCAGGCTGATATGTGAGATACTATTTCAATGATGTTCGGATGCAAAAAAGGTTCACCACCTGATAAACATATTGTTGTTGCTCCTAAAATTTTTGCATCATTAACCATTGCAATTATGATTGGTAAATCGATAATTTCTTTACGTTTTATATGTGAGAAAGATGAGCAATGCACACAATTATTGGGACATTTTCTAATTATCTCAATAGAGATTTCTTTAAGCATATTTTTCTCCTTAATTAAAAAACTCAATTGTACATATAGGGCTTCTTTTAAGAAATATCATGTTGATTGATATACTCTTCATAATACTCATGGGGCAAAGAACATCAGAAAGCTTGGTTTTCGCATAGTGTTTCTCAGCACAACCATCTATATACAGTTATCAATTTTCGTATATGGATAAATTATAACAAAAAGTCAACATTACAACAAGCTCTAATTTTGTAGCCTTAACCCGTCATCTAAAGCTAAGGAACTGTAAATAAATAATCTAACAAACTTACTTGTCTTTTTCTCCGGGAGCGCCAGGCAAAAATCAGTTACATAGCCCGCTATGCGCCTGATTTTTACCTAGCGCTTTCGAAGAAAAATCCGGCGTAACTTTATCAGATTATTTATTTACAGTTCCTAATAGGATTGCGACCACATGATTTCAAAAATCTGTCAACGAATGAAGTCAACCAAAAAAGAATTTTTAATTCGTTTATCAACCGGAATCACTAATAAAATACTCTTTGAAACTATTGCTTGCCAAAAAAATCACATTGCGTTAAAATAACTTGCAGCAAACGTATACATGCAATGACGCCACAGAAAGGAATCTTCAAATGTTTTGGGATACACACATGCACTGTAACTTTTCCGGCGACTGCGACAGCACACCGCAGTCCATGATCGAAGCCGCCATTACAAAAGGGCTTTCGGGTATCTGTTTTACGGATCATATGGATTATGACTATCCGACAGATCCGCACCATCCAACTGTTTTTGAATTTGATCCCGACGAATATGACAATGTCATACATACGCTGCAGCGCCAATATGACGGCCTCCTGCCAATTTTATACGGTATCGAACTTGGACTGCAGCCGCACCTTGCAAAAAGACATAAAAAGCTATTGCAGGACTATTCTTTTGATTTTGTCATTGGTTCTTCCCATGTTGTAGACGGAAAAGATCCTTATTATGCGTCTTATTATGAAGGACGATCGGAACATGAAGCCTATGAACAATACTTTCTTTCCATATTGGAAAATATCCGTACATTTCAGGATTTTGACGTATATGGACACCTTGACTATGTTGTTCGTTACGGGCCGAATAAAAACACTTATTATTCCTATCAGAAATATGCAGATATCATTGATGAAATTTTAAAGCAGCTGATTGATCTTGGAAAAGGAATGGAAGTAAATACGGCAGCATTTAAATACGGGCTTGGACACCCGCATCCATGTGAAGATATTTTAAAAAGATACCGTGAACTGGGCGGTGAAATACTGACTCTTGGAGCAGATGCACACAGGCCGGAACATATTGCATATGACTTTGACCGCCTGCCACACCTGCTCAAAGAATGCGGCTTTTCTTATTATACCGTGTTTAAACATAGAAAAGCTGAATTTTTTGCTTTATCATAACAACAAAATCCGGCGAAACGCCGGATTGTTTCATTACATCTGTTTATTCGTATGGACTGTAACAGTTCAGGCTTGCATCGTTGACAATAATTTTTCCACAGAAGCCAGTTTCACACAAAGCACGAAAATCTTCGTTGCCTGCACCATTTCCTCCGGTGTTGGAAATGACGGTGCGATACGGATATTAGAATCCTGCGGATCTTTTCCATATGGATACGTCGCGCCTGCGTCTGTGAGCGCCATGCCAAGCTGTTTGCATTTTGCTACGACTGTCCTTGCACATCCGGACATCGTCTCAAACGAAATAAAATAACCGCCTCTTGGTTTCGTCCAGCTGCCGATTCCCAGACCGCCAAGCTCCTCTTCCAAAATATTTAACACTGCTTCAAACTTCGGCCGCAGAATTGCCGCATGTTTTTTCATATGAGCCTTCATGCCGTTAATATCTTTAAAAAACCTGACATGGCGCAGCTGGTTAATTTTATCGTGACCGATAATCTGCGTCGTCATATATTTTTTAATAAAGTCCATGTTCTCCAAAGATGTTGCAATCGCGGATACACCGGAACCCGGAAAACTTACTTTCGATGTAGACCCAAAAATATAAACCATATTCGGGTTGCCTGCTTTTTCACATTCATCTAAAATATTTAAAATCTCATCCTGCGGTTCGTCATAAAGATGATGGATACAGTATGCATTATCCCAGAAAATACGAAAATCTTCTGCTTTCGGCTGTAAATGAGCAAACCGTCTGACAACTTCATCTGAATAGGAAATCCCAGTCGGATTCGAATATTTTGGCACACACCAGATTCCTTTGACCGATTCATCATTGTTGACATACTGTTCAACCAGATCCATATCCGGGCCATCATCTTTCAGCGGTATGTTTATCATTTCTATATCAAAGACTTCTGTTATTTTAAAATGTCTGTCATATCCCGGCACCGGACATAAAAATTTTACGTTATCCAGCTTGCACCATGGCGTTGAACCGTTCACTCCTTTTACCATGGAACGCACAACTGTATCATACATAATATTCAGACTGGAATTGCCGCATACAATCACATTATCTTTTTTTACGCCCAGCATACCGGCCATCATACGTCTGCATTCTCCGATACCGTCCCAGTCTCCATAATTTCTCGTATCATTTCCTAATACTGTGTTCATATCGGATTCGTCATTAATGACACTTAGCATAGGCATGGACAGCACCAGCTGAGAAACTCCCGGCTTGCCTCTTGCCATATTAAACGAATGGCCTTTTGCTTCTTCAGTTTTGAATTGCTCTTCTAATTCTGCCTTTAATGACAATAACTCTTCTCTGGTCATATCTGCATATGTTTTCATTTCGTATCATCTCCTTCTACATAATTATCAAATGTATTATATCATATCCTTTTCTTTTCCAAAAGCCTTGATCTTAACATTTTATAAGTCTTTTCATAATTTCCATCATCCTGTCACTTCGGCAAAACAGCACAAAATTTCCCACAACTGATAAACAGACGCAGCAGCACCCTGCCGCCAGAAAATGCCAAAACCCTCCGGTACTATAAACCTCATTTATAATATTTAACTCTGTTATGATTTTCATTTCTATAGCGGCTAACAATAGATACTGCACTATCTGAAACAAATATTTTCCAAGTCCCTGTTTCACATAATACCGAAAAAAACACCACAAACGCAGTACCAGCTGAATCAGATAAGAACAACCTGTCGCGGCGAGTACTCCGGCAATGCCAAATGGGTATACGAGACCAAAAGACAACATCAGGTTCAACGCTGCGCCTGTCATACAGATATTTCTCTCTTTTTCAAACAATCCGGACACATTCATAGCAATCGTAAGCGGCATTCCGATTGTCTGAATCAAACAGTTGAACGCACAGCAGACTACAACCGGATATTCAAGCAGCGATTGTTCATTCAGCCACAAATCACGGATAAACGGCTGCATCAGCGTAAGCAGCCCGATCGAACAAGTGACTGCTATATAATAAAAGACAAATGTCAGAAGGCACAATGCCTGATGATTCTTCTCCTGGTTTTTTTCAACGAACAAAGCTCCGATGCCTGGCTGCACCGCGTTGGATAATGCCGTTACAATATTGGTCACAGACTGGGTAATCAGGCTGTAGTTGGCGTACGCGCCTACTGTTCCTACGTCAATCGCCGTAGAAATAATCAGACTGTCCGTACAGGTCAAAAGCTTCACAGACAGCCGCATCACAAATATATTTTTTACATCAGTGAAAATCTGACGAATGACCTCCTGCGGCAAAGGCTCTTTTTTCAGCCTTTTTAAAAATGGATATGCATGGTCTACATATAAAGATAACAGGATATTGCCTGCTGCCTCAATCACAGTATTTATCCCTAGCGCCAGCACATAGTCAGATGTCAGACTAACAATCAGTATCATAAGCAAATAATTTACAACACTCACTGTTGTCGTCACAATGCCGGCTAAATATTCTTTCTGGTCTGCAATCAAAAGGGATCTTTTATAAGACAGCAAATATGACAGCGCTGTACGCAGCAGCCACATCCCATAAATCAGGCGTATATAAGATAATGAAAAACGGTTATGTTTTAGAAATACAGGAACAAATGGTAAAACCATGAGTCCCAAAACAGTAATGACTAACGCAAATACAGCATATGCCCTGCGATACAGATTCATCAGCGATGCAATTTCAAATTCATTCTTTCGCGCAAGCGCCTGATACAAATGAAAAACAACTGCTGTAGAAATTCCCAGCTCCGATACGGATAAAATCGCAAGGATGTTGGAAATAACGCTGTTCATCCCGACCAATTCCCGGCCTGCCTGGAGAAACAATACCCGTTGGCTGAAAAATCCGGCTACGATTAAAACAACCTGGAAAAACAGGCCAAAAACACTGTTTCGAATCATATTTTTTATTCGCATCGGGTCAAAAGCACCTCATTCCACTGCTGCAGCGCTGTTTCCAGACGAAACTTTTCGATGCCAACTGCTGCATTTTCCATAAATGTATGACGCAGATTTGCGTGTTCCAATAGCTGTCCGATTTTTTCTGCCATTTTTACATCATCATATGCCGGAATCAGAAAACCATTCACACCGTCTGAAATGATTTCATCCGGCCCGGTCTCTATATCAAAACTGACACACGCCAAACCATGCGCTTTTGCTTCCAGCAAACACATCGGCAAACCTTCTCTGCGTGATGTCAGCACAAAAATCTGTGCCTGCGCTAAATATGCATCTACATCCGCAACTTTCCCTTTCACAAGCAGGTGTTTTTCCAGATGACGTTTCTGAATCTGTGCATTCAGCCACTCTTTCCGATCTCCGTCACCAAGCAGCAGCCATTGCCAATCGGGATATTTTTTAAGAACAATTTCCGCTGTGTGCAGCAGGTAATCGATCCCTTTTTCATAAACAAGCCTGCCCACCGTTATGATCCACTGCTTTTTATTCTGTATATTCTCAGACGGCGCTTTTTCCACCGGATTGTAAATGGATCGAATCGGCGGCAGACGCCGGATCCCATGTAAATAAGCCTGTCTGTCCTTTTCGGTCAATGTAATAATCCTGTTTGATTTCGTTGTTACATGCCGTAATATAAAGTTTCGGTAGCCAAATCTTTTGGATGTCTCATATCCGAAACTGAAATGTTCCCAGGAAATTACCTTTGTTTTGCTTTTATATGCCGCTGGAACCGCTAACGCATCCAGCACAATATCAATATCAATCAACCAGTCAATCTCGCGCTGCTTCAAAAAGCGGCGCAGCTTTGGAATCAGCGCCAGATATTTCGGTCCCGGCTGTATCCACTGCTGACCGAGCGCTTCATGAGAAATTTTGCTGTCCAAATAAAAAAAAGGTCTTTTCTGAGCTGCCTGCTCTACCAGACTCAGTACACAGACCTTGTATTCCTTCTGTGCCGCCAGTCCATTGGCAATCATACAGGCTGCACGCTCTGTGCCTCCGCTCCTTGTAATATCCCCGGAAAAAAAGCATATTTTCATCTTTCTCATACATTTCCTCCCCGGCCGGGCCGGCGGCATCGCTTTTTCCGATATCTGAGTGTTGTAATCCGGTCATCTACATGCAGCCACAGCAGACATGCAATTCCAAATGTATACAGCCAATATCCATGACAGCAAAACAATACAGACGCGCACCGGATCATGATCTTCCAGCGCCATGCATGAATCTTACGCACATACTTACCAGCTGCCAGCTGCTTCATACATGTTTGCACAAATGGGCTATGCGCATATTTGCGCAATTGCATCACAGCTTCTCGAAACCCTGCCTTTTTAAGTTCTTGTTTAACAACATAAAAACTGCCGAAAAAAATATGAAATGCGCTTAAATCCCCATAATCTTTCGCTATTCCACGCTCACAGCAAAACCGATCAAAGTTTTGCGCAATTGCCGTCCATACCCGTATCATATCTTTTTTATAGCTAAAAGAAACGGATTGTTCATTGATACGGTACAAGCAGACGCTTTCATCCAAAAATGCATAAACCGGTTCATAAACACAGCATTCCATATTATATGCCTTGTCCTGGGTAAACGGATATGATTTGCTGCGTAATCCAAATTTCTTTAAATATTCTACTCGATACAGTTTGCCCCACTGATAGGCCAAATGTCCATACCTGTAAAACCCCTCAAATCGAAAATCTACTGTTTGTATATCTTTTCTGCCACGCAAATGCGTTATATTTACAGCGCTGACTTCTCGTCCGTGAAAACGGCGATAGCTCCCAACTACAATATCTGCTCCTGTTTTCACTGCATACACCGCCATCTTCCGAATTGCTGTCGGTCCATCCAGCTTGTCATCCGAATCCAGAAAAAACAAATATTCTCCGTTTGCCACTTCCATCCCGGCATTACGAGCCTTACCAAGTCCGCTGTTTTTTTGATGGATCACACGGATTCTGGAATCGCTGCTGCTGTATGCATCACACATACCGGGACACGCATCCGGTGAACCGTCATCTACCAGAATGATTTCCAGCTTTGGATAATCCTGCGTCAGCACGCTTTCCATGCATTCCTGCAAATACTCCTGCGTACGATATACCGGAATAATAATACTAACAAGCGCAAGATTGTTTTTCCTCATTTTGTTACCTCCTGCTGATACATCACCGGATCTTCCCTCTGATTCTCTGCAGCGCATTATCTACTGCTTTTGACGTCTTTCCCATATGTTCCGCAATCTGATGATAATTCATCCCTTCTAAATACAAAGCCAACACCTGACGTTCCATCGGGCTTAACCGTTCATTTGCCTGCTTTAACAACAGCCTGACCGTTTCCTGACTAATGAATAAAGTCTCAGGATTTAATGTTTGGGGATGATTTCCACTTTCCAAATATGCGCTCTCTTTCTCCTGTCCGGCATCTAAAGACACATACGTATTCAGCGGCGTATGTTTTTTCCGCTGTGAAGCTTCTACCGCTGTATACATCTGCCGATTCACACACAGCTCTGCAAAATGATAAAAAGATACCTCTTTATCTGATCGGTAATCCTGAACGGCCTTAAACAGTCCAATCATCCCTTCCTGAATCAAATCTTCTGTTTCCCCGCCGATTAAATAGAGCGCATTCGCCCGTTTGCGTACCAGATTTTTGTATTTTTCCATCAGATAATCCATAACCTTTGTCTGTCCGCCCCGCAGCTGCTCAATCAGCTGTTCGTCTGTTACATCCTTGTATCTGTCCTGTTCCATATATCTCCTGTTTCTAAATGACCTGTTACCCACAAAACATTCTCTGTCTGACAATTTCATAAGCAAAAACAGCTGTTGCTGCAGATGCATTTAACGAACCAATCGTACCTTTCATCGGAATAGAAGCGGTAAAATCGCACTGTTCTTTTACAAGCTTTCCGACTCCTTCTCCCTCATTTCCGATCACCAGGCCGATTGGCCCGGTTAAATTCTGCCGGTATATCAGCTCGCCATCCAGATCGGCGCAGACAAACCAGATTCCATGTGTTTTCAGCTCTTTGATCGTCTGGCTCAGATTTGTGACTTTTGCTACCGGCGTATCATTAATCGCTCCGGCGGATGCTTTTGCAACGGTCGCTGTCAATCCGCAGGCATGTCTTTTGGGAATGATTACCCCATGCGCTCCTGCCAGATTTGCAGTTCTTATAATGGCTCCCAGATTATGCGGATCTTCGATATGGTCTAAGACAATAACAAATGGCTGCTCTTGCTTTTCTTTTGCTCTTTCAAGAATATCATCTACCGACGCATATGCATATGCCGACGCCACCGCAATGACTCCCTGATGCTTTTTTGTCTCAGACATTCGATTGAGCCGTTCTTTGTCCACAAAATGAATCACGGTATCTGTTTTCTTTGCTTCCCGCAGGATCGTCTGTACAGGTCCATCCTTACACCCATCCAGTATAAACAGCCGGTCGATCGTTTTTTGGCTGCGAAACGCTTCCAAAACGGCATTTCTGCCTTCTATTTTTGACTGTTCATTTTGTTCGTTTTGTTCACTTGATCTTTGTTCATCCGATCTTTGTTCCTTCCACCTTTGTTCATCCGATCTTTGTTCCTTCCACCTTTGTTCGTTCGATCTTTGTTCCTTCCATCTTTGTTCGTTTAACGCATCTTTCTTTTTCTGCATTTTGAGCTCCTTTAAGCGATCATCTGCAACCGATCTGCTGATAATTTGTCTGTTTTAAATATATCCGGCAACAGTTAACGGTTTCGCGTTTCCGTTCCGGCAGGCTCTTTCGGCGTATAATCTGTCACCGCGGCCTTCACAAGCTCGGTCAGCCGTTCGATATTGCCATTTAGATACAAATAACCCATCAGCGCTTCAAATCCTGTCGCCCGCCGATAATCATTCACAGATGCATTTTTTGCTGTCGTATATGACTTTGCATTTCTCCCCCGCTTATAGATCTGCACCTCTTCCTCCGAAAGCAGCGGCAGCAGCGTTTCCATCATTTCAGACTGTGCCTGCGCCTTAACAAAACGGCTCGCCTGCTGATGCAGCTTGTTCACCTGTCTGTTTCCCTGTTCCACAACAATCGACCGGATCATCAACTCATAAATTCCGTCGCCGATATAGGCAAGCGTCAACGGCGAATAGGTCCGAATGTCGTGTTTATCCAAGGCGAACTGCTGTCTGATATATGCACCTAAATCGTATCCTGTCTGATGATTATGCACGTTTCCAAGTAACTCCTTCTCTTGTATCTTTTAAAAGAATGCCCATTTGTGCCAGTTCATCGCGAATCTGGTCTGCTCTTGCAAAGTCCTTATTTTTTCTTGCCGTTTGGCGTTCTTGTATCAGCTTTTCAATATCCGCATCCAGCGCTTCTTCTTTTAATGCAAGCTGAATGCCAAGCACATCGCACAAGGTCTTTAACCGTTCAAAAAGCTTCTGCAAATAAGCGTTGGAATGGTCGCTGGAAACATTTGTGTTGATATATTTTACCAGCTCAAAAACAGCAGATACCGCATCTGCCGTATTGCAGTCATCTTCCATTGCAGCTTCAAATTTTTTCTGAAACTGTTCTGACGCTTCATATAACGATTCTTCTTCGGCAGACATCCCTTTTTCACATGCCGCTTTTGTGTCGGAAGCTTTTGCATCCACCGCTTTTTGCAGCCTTTTTATATTTTCTGCCGCCGTATGAATACGTTCCAGTCCGCTTTTGGCGGCTTCCATCAGTTCTGCGCTAAAATTCAAAGGACTTCTGTAATGGGCGCTCAGCATAAAAAACCGAAGCGCCTGCAAATCATACTTTTGTGCAATTTCACGCACAGTGAAAAAGTTCCCGAGTGATTTTGACATTTTCTGATTGTCAATATTTAAAAAGCCGTTATGCATCCAGTAATGTGCAAATTCTTTTCCGCTGGCTGCCTCAGACTGCGCAATCTCATTTTCATGATGTGGGAAAATCAGATCTTCTCCGCCTGCATGAATATCAATCGTATCACCCAGATACTTTTTGGACATCACCGAACATTCAATATGCCATCCCGGACGTCCCTCCCCCCATGGCGACTGCCATGCAGGCTCACCCTCTTTTTTAGGCTTCCATAATACAAAATCAAACGGCTCTTCTTTCAAATCACCTGTCACTTTAATATCACGGTGCCCGGCCTGCAGATCTTCCAGATTCTTATGAGACAGCTTTCCATAAGAAGCAAATTTTCCGGTCCGATAATAAACCGTTCCATCCGCTGCCGCATATGCATATCCTTTTTCGATCAGAGTGCGGATCATCTCAATCATGCCGTCGATCTCCTGCGTGGCCAGCGGATGCACCGTCGCCGGACGGATATTCATACCTTCCATGTCCTTTTTGCACTCTGCGATATAGCGGGTGGAAATCTCACTGGCATCTACCCCTTCCTCCTGCGCCTTTTTTATGATTTTATCATCTACGTCCGTAAAATTTGTTACATAATTGACTTCATAGCCTTTATATTCCATATACCTGCGGAAAGTATCGAACACAATCATGGGCCTTGCATTTCCAATATGAATCAGATTATAAACTGTCGGGCCGCACACATACATCCGTACTTTTCCTTCTTCGATGGGAGTAAATGTTTCTTTCTGCCTCGTTAATGTGTTATAAATTTTCATTGTTTTTCCTCTCCTAAAAATACGTCATACGCCGGATTACACCAAAATGCATGTCAGGACATGTTCTGATGCTTCCGGCAGCCGCCGCAGCTGCCACAGGCGTCACCGGACGCGGCCACTGCATAACTTGCTTCATACATGGAAGAAATCATACATACAGCATATGCTGCAATTCCCTGTTTTGTGCCGGTAAAGCCTAAGCCTTCTTCTGTAGTTGCTTTTATATTTACCTGATTCTTTTGAATATGAAGCGTATCTGCGACATTCTGTTCCATCTGCATGATATATGGCCGCAATTTGGGCTGCTGCGCCACAATCGTCACATCTATATTTTCAATGACGTATTGCTCTTTTGCAAGCAGTTCTTTTACATGCTCCAATAGTCTCATACTGCTGATTCCCGCATACGCTTCCTCTGTATCCGGAAAATGTTTTCCAATATCGCCAAGCGCTGCTGCGCCCAACAATGCATCCATCACGGCATGTACTGCCACATCTGCATCTGAATGCCCCAACAGTCCATATTCATACGGTATCTCTACACCACCAAGTATCAGTCTGCGTTCTTTCGTCAGTTTGTGCACATCATATCCCATTCCAACACGCATATACGATTTCTGTCCTTTCTTAGCTTTTTCACTTCATATATTTTGAAACATTGCTGCTGTCTACTTCTTCAAACGGTACCCAGACATATTTGCCGTCTTCTGAAATCCCTTCCATTTCCTTCGCGGAAGCCCCCGATGCCAGCGCCGCAGCCGCTTCTACAGCTGCCTGTCCCTGCCCCGGACCCGGCTGATAAACGGTAAAAGCCATCTCGCCGTTTTTTATCGCTTCACATCCGTCCGCAGTTGCATCCACACCAAGAATCAGCAAACTGCCCGGATCTCTGCCCGCCTTTTTGCACGCCTCTACCACTCCCAAAGCCATCGAATCATTGTTGCAGATCACGCAATCCACTTCACGCCCTGTCCGCAGAAACACTTCAAACATGGCCTCTGCTTTTTCAGTCGACCAGTCCGCATGATCTTCAAATACATAATTGATTGTTTTTCCGCTTGCCGCAAACGTCTTTTTCACCCCTTTGGTGCGCCCTCCGGTAGCTGAATGCCCGTTTGGTCCTTTGATGAGGACAACGTTGATCTCGTTTTGAGAAGATAGCTTATCGAGTACAAACTGTGCCTGAAATTCTCCTGCCATCGCATCGTCAGAGCCTACATACATATAAGCATCTTTTTCCAGATTTTTATCATCCGGACAGCTGTTCACAAACACAATCGGCATATCACCCGCACTTGCCTTTAATTCCACCGCAGTATCTACATCAATCGCTCCGCACAAAACAGCGTCATATCCATCCGCCGCTGCTTTTTGAATCTGATCGACCTGATTTTCTATTACATTTTCAGCATCCAACACTTCCAGCTGAATTCCGGCATCTGCGGCTGCCTGCTGTGCTCCGCCGGCCAATGTTAATCGAAACGTATCCATCTGACTGATCGTCATCAGCATTTTCATTCCTTTGCCGGAGTCTTTCGCAGAATTTCCGCAGCCGCAGGCGAGAGCGGCTGTGCCAAGACCGAGAGCAAGCGCTGATGCAAGTTTCTTTTTTTTATGATTCACTTTCATCTGATTTCCTTTTATCCGATTTGCTTTCATCTGACGCCCTCCTCAATCTTAAAGATTTCTACCTGATGCGCAAGTTCCATTGCTGAATCTGTCAGTTCTTTTGCACCGTTAGCCACCGATTCGCTGTTGCCTGTAATATGATTTGCCTGTTCCACCATAGTATCCGAAGACGCCAATATCTCTTCGGAACTTGCCGCCTGTTCCTGTGAAATCGCAGCTACATTGCTGGCAACCCCGTCTACCTGTTCTACCTGATTAATCATTTCCTGTACAAGGCTGCTTACTTTATCGATATTTTCAAAAATATGGTCAAATGTCTGCAGCGCTCCGTTTACAAGCGTACTGCTGTTGTTAATGCTTTTCGCGCTGTCATCAGCCTGTGATACTGCATCTTTTACTAATCCGTTAATCTCGCTGATAAGCTTTTCAATATTATGGACAGAATCCGCGCTTGTCTGGGCGAGCTGTCCAATCTGTGTCGCAACGACCGCAAATCCCCGTCCTGCTTCTCCGGCTCTTGCCGCTTCTATCGAAGCATTTAAAGACAGCAAATTCGTCTCATCAGCAATATTCCCAATTACATTGGTAATATTCGTAATTTCTTCAGATGCCTGTCCTACTTTATCAATTGCTTCCTGCAGTTTCATAACAGAATCGTTGATATCCTGCATCGCACTGCTGACATTTTGCATATCCGCTTTTCCTTTTTGCGATACATCTACTGTTTCCCGCATCTTATCATTCACCTGTACACTGTTTTCCCTTGTCTCCGCCACTACAAGCGCCAGTGTTGTAGCATTTTGAGCAATCTCATTGACCGATATGGACAGCTGTTCCACCGTTTCATTTAATTCACGCATGGACGCGCTCTGCAGCTTAGACGCATCATACATCTGACCGGATACATCGTTACTGCTGTCCGCCTGTGTCTGCAGCTTGCCGGACACTCCATGAATCGAAGCAATCATACTGCGCATCGTAGCTGCATACTTTTCCATACAGCGTCCCATGACGCCAATCTCATCCCGGCTGCGTGTTTTAATATGCACTGTAAAATCACCGTCTGTCATCGCCATAATGGCCTTTGTCAGTGTTTTGACCGGACGAATAACGACATAGACAACCCGTTCAATTAAAACTGCCAGCAGCAGCACGCTGATAACGCCGATAATAATCATTGCCGTCCGAATATTATCTACGTCCCGATAAATCACTTTTGCCGGAATATACGATACGAGAATCCAGTCTGTTCCGGCAACTTCTTCAAAAGCCGCCATATTTCCATCAATCTGTACCGTACTTAAATCATCATCTCTCAGTCTTTGTGCAACATCCTGCAAAAACACATCTTTGGATTCATCCAGTCTGGCAGACAGCATACTGCTGTCCCTGTGCGCCAATACAGACATATCCGTACTGTTGACAAGAAACGCCTGCGCCTGTTCCATGCTGACGAGACTGCTGACAATAATACTGATTTTCTGCAGCGACAGGTCTGCAGAAATCACTTTCATTTTGCCGCTGCGGTCATTTAAAATCCCGCAGGCGCTGATTACCGCATCACCATTCTCATTTGTATACGCATCTGTAAAACCCATATTGATTCTGGTCATGCCTTCCTGATACCAGACGGTTTGCGTCGGATCACTCTCCGATTTTTGAGATCCTGCCGCAGTCATCATCTTTCCATCTGCATCCGCCACATAAAGTCCCTGTGGAAAATTATCATTGTATCCGTAATATCCGTCTAACAACACTTGAAGCTGTGCATCCGAAAGCCCCATCGTCTCAATGCTCTGCTTGACTGCTCCAAAAGCAGACAGGTTTTGCTCCAGCCACGCCTCAATCTCGCTGACCTGATTTTCTACAGATGTATTAAGCAGGTTTTCTGACGCTTCTTCAATCGTCGTACGTGAAATAACATACGAGATCCCTACCAAAACGACTACAATTACAATAACTACCGGCAGAATAATCCCAAGCAGCTTTGTCCGGATGGAAATAATTTTTTCCTGTTTCATCTTATGATCCCTCCCCCAAAATTCACAATGATAAAATCATTTTACCACATTTTGAAAGGAAAGAAAATATTTATATTTTTTTCCTTTCATCTTTTATTTGAAAATGATAATCATTGCTGCATCCTTAGAAATCAGGTTAATAAAAATTATGTTATTCGTCATTTTGTTCAAAAACCCTCACTCCTTTTGGCATTCTGACGAATTATTTTTTTCTCAGACAGGTTTTTCGTCAAATCCCCAGCCCTATCCCTCCTATCTTTAGAACTTCCCCCTATAGTCAATTCCATCTGATTCTGCTATAGTAGTTTTTGTAAACAGCAACCAATCATTCTGTGGTTGCCGGATCAACGTCAAAAGTTAAGGAAAGAACATGATAAATAATTATTATTACAAAACAGGAGGATTTTAAAATGTCAAGTGTATCAATGAAAAACATCTGCAAAAAATACCCAAACGGATTTGAAGCTGTAAAGGACTTCAATCTGGAAATCGCAGATCAGGAGTTTATTATTTTCGTAGGACCATCCGGCTGTGGTAAATCTACAACCCTTCGTATGGTAGCCGGTTTGGAAGATATCTCTTCCGGTGATCTGATTATTGATGGAAAACGTGTAAACGATGTAGAGCCAAAAGACAGAGATATCGCCATGGTATTCCAGAACTACGCTCTGTATCCGCATATGACTGTATATGATAACATTGCTTTTGGTTTGAAAATGAGAAAAGTTCCAAAAGATGAAATTGATAAAAAAGTAAAAGAAGCCGCTAAAATCCTTGATCTGGAGCAGCTGTTAGATCGTAAGCCAAAGGCTCTTTCCGGTGGTCAGAGACAGCGTGTTGCCATGGGTCGTGCAATTGTACGTAATCCTAAAGTATTCCTGATGGATGAGCCGTTATCCAACCTGGATGCAAAGCTCAGAGTTCAGATGAGAACTGAGATTTCTGCTCTTCACCACAAATTAAAAGCTACGATCATCTATGTAACACACGATCAGACAGAAGCTATGACGCTTGGTACAAGAATCGTTGTATTAAAAGATGGTGTTGTACAGCAGGTAGATTCTCCACAAAAATTATATAATCAGCCAAACAATTTATTCGTAGCAGGATTTATCGGTTCTCCGCAGATGAACTTTGTAAATGCTACCTGTAAAGTAAGCGGCTCTGATGTTACATTAAACTTTGATAAATTCTCTATTGCTCTGCCGCCTGCAAAAGCTAAAAAATTAGTTGACGGCGGATATAATGGAAAGACTGTTATTATGGGAATCCGTCCGGAAGATTTAGGTGATTCCGATTATGAAATGAGCAACTATGCTGCAAAGATCGATTCTAACGTAACCGGATATGAATTACTTGGTTCTGAAGTAATCCTTTACTTCCAGGTTGGCGGTGCAAATATGAGCGCAAAAGTAGAATCTTCTACAACAGCGCGCCTTGGCGATCATGTAACACTTGCTCTGAATCCTGAAAAGATTCACGTATTCGATCATGATACAGAACTGACAATTACAAACTAATCATAACAGTTATTTCGCATCACTACATAACAGTTCAGTTTATCTGGACTGTTATGTAGTTCCATTGATTATTTCTATGTTACAGCGCTGTATGGCAAACTTGGTTTATCGTTTTACTTATAGTTCTGTACCTGATTTGTTATCATTGACAGAAATAATGTATTGTATTTTGTACGTACGTTATTTCCATATAGTAACTTTTTATTTATAATATTTTTATCGTTGCGCATAAGTCCTGTTTACAGCAGGCTATCAGTATTAAAATACTACAATCATAATACTTATATTAAGAAAGGAAGCATCATACCACCAACCCGGTATTGGCTTCCTTTCTTATTTGTGATATGATAAAACAGACAATTGTTTAGCTTGTATATGCAAAATACACTCTGGAAGCGGAGGAATTCTATATGAAAAAATTACAGAAAATACTGGAAGAAGTTACAGAAATTTCACAGATTCCTATGATCTTATATGATCCGGATGGAAACTGCACCGCTTTTTATATCAATCATTCAAATACTTCTGCAACTACGCCTGAATCATTAACAAACAGCGTTTTAGAATTCATTCATTCAAATGTAGACAGCCAATCATTGGGAACGTTTCATTATTTTAAGATCATAACCTCTGACACACTCTCTTATGTGCTGCTCGTTTCCAATTTTGCTCCGGATTCGTTTACCATCGGCCGGCTAACCGTCTGCCAGCTAAAGCATTTGCTGGAATCTCAGGAGGAATCTGTAACAAAATCCGGCTTTATTCGCAGCCTGGTAAATGGATCACTGACTGCTTCCGAAATAAATCGTCAGATCAAAAAACTAAAGCTGAGCGCAGCTTCCTGGGCTGCTTTCGTAATCGAATGTCAGGATGGGTTTGCCGACTCTTATGCGTATCAGACGCTTGAACATGCATTTGCCGGACATAAAATGGATCTTTGCTGTGAATTGGATGAAAACCACCTGCTTCTCATGAAGGATATTTCTAATATTTTAAAAGAATACAAGACTTCTGAAATAAAAACTACACGAAAGAAAAAAAATACGCTGCCGCCGGATACCGAATATATTTCCTGCTGCCTGAAACGTTTTGCACAGACATTAGCCGATACGCTGCGCGCCGAAGCGCTTGTACAGACACATATCGGCTACAGCACAACAGCAGACAGCTTTTCACAGCTTGGCAGGCTATACCATGAAGCCTTAACCGCTCTAAACATCCGGCGTACTTTTTTTGCAGAACAAGACACCATTGCCTACGACAGACTTGGCATCGGCCGTCTGATCGCCGAACTCCCGACAGATTTATGCAATACCTTTTTATACGAGGTGTTTGGCGCCCATCTGCCGGATGACTTAGATGAGGAAACACAGCATACCATACACATATTTTATGAAAACAATCTGAATATTTCTGAAACAGCCAGGCAATTGTACTTGCACCGGAATACGCTCGTATACCGGCTCGAACGGCTGGAAAAACGACTGGGACTTGATATCCGCAAATTTGAAGATGCTATGACATTTAAGCTGGCTTTGATGGTGCTGGCACATGTAAGAGAATAAACCCCTGCCTGCATTACTTTTTGCAGGCAGGGGTTTATTCGGTTATAAACAACCTAAGACAAGTAAAATTTTCAGTTCCCCCAATCCCAGAAATATTGCTGATAAAACAATGATATCAACGATATACGCAGGAAAATATCTTAACTTTTCTATCAATTTTATGAAAAACAGGGTAATCGAGCAAATAACTGGTATGGTAAGATAATGAAAATATCCGTAAGGCCCTTCTTTATCAAACAAATAATATATAAAAAATTCGAGACCAAGGAAATTAATACTTAGTATTATAATGAAACCAATTGCCGACAATACTTTTTTTGCCAATCCATACATCTCCTTCTTATGTCTCTATGATTCTTGAAGCTCTATCACTCATACACACTTTTCATACCATATGGTACGAATTAATATCCATATAAATAGCCATACTTATTTGTATACCAATCACCATATGTCCCAGGAAACGGATTTGGCAATACTGTTGTTTTTGACATTTTAGTATAAAATTTATTTACCATATTTGATGCCCACATAAACTGAACCTTCATCATATCCCTTTTAGCTGCTGAACCATCCATTGTGCTAAAGCAATCATACATTCTACTGCGATCTATCTTCTGTAGCCAATTCCAACCACACCCGACTGCTGTACTTACCGCGATAGACGCTACGGTAGCTTTCCAGCCACTTGCTAAACCTAAAACACGTATTATCTTATTTGTAAGAACTGTAGCTGTAGCATTAACAGCTAATGCCTGAACTAAATCCGAATACGAATCATAACTTGCACTACTAGCTAAAATAGAAGCTGCCGTATCTAAAGTAATATAGTCAACTTCCAGCGTATATGACCCAGATAAAATCTCACCCAACGTCAATGGAGAATGGCCACTTGTAGTATCACGTACCCATGCAACTCCAACATTTCCACTATATGACTTATTTCCTGTTGTAGATCGCGCATTAGGGCTATATGATGGTTCGTATTCTTCATTTAATTTAATTATTTGCATATCATTCTGAAATTTCAGCCCAAATGACAATCCGTCAAGCGCAAGTCTTATTTCTTCTTCCGAGAAACTACTTGCAGGAACCTCAAATGCTTCCTCAAATAATTCAGAAGCTTCTTTCAATGATAATTTATCCAAACCATCTTCATTAATATCAACAAGTTTTTGAACATACTGCCCTTCAATAGTATAAGGATCAATACTTGCAAATTCTTCTTTTTCATTTGCCAGCACCGTAGTACTTGTTCCTAAAGTTAACGTACCAACGAGAATTAAGCATAACATTTTCTTTATTAAATTTTTCATAAATATCCTCCATTTTTCTCACACGTATCTCTTCAATTTTTTCCGTTTGACTCTAACAGTTCTTCTTTGCTTTGTTATCCCACATTAAAATCACCCTCTTTCAGTTATGTTATTTTATTAATAGATTAAACTAAATAATTTATTAAAGTAAAAATTACTAAAAATAAACGATAATAAGATTCTGTTTTCACATATTTTTACACTCTTATAGTTAGACTTGCATCTAACTGAACTATAATGTATATATAAATTAACTATTCCTCCTTTATTTTCATTCATTCTACACATTCATAGTATACAATCATTCTACATGCTTGTCAATATGTTTTTCTAATATTTTGTAGAATATCAGTATTGACCCTTTGCATTTTTTCTTATAAAATAAAGTTATTATAATACGAAGGGGAATGTAAAAGATGAATTCTTATTATGGATTATCTGAAATTGAATACGAATTGATGCAGCTTTTTTGGCAAAGCGACAAAGAATTGTTTTTTGCAGAAATCGTCCGCTACTGCAACGAACAAAAGGGGCATGACTGGGCGCAAACAACCATTCACACTTACCTGAGCCGATTGATTCAAAAAAATGTACTTACTTCCAGCCGAAAAGGTTATAAGCGATCTTATAAAGCAAAAGTTTCGGAAGAGGAGTTGTCAGGTATCTGGGCAAATAAATTTATTGAAACTTCTTATGGAAATTCTGTTACGAAGTTCCTTGTATCTTTTACAAAAAAAACAAAGCTTTCCAAAGAAGAAATTGAGCATCTACATCAATTTCTTGATGAACAGCTTCCAAATGATGATTCATCGATTTAAATGCAGGAGAAAATTTATGCCATTACTCACAGCAGTATCATAGCCGGCATTCTATCCAATCGGAAATAAGGAACTGTAAAGAAATAACTTGCAAATAGTCCGCAGAATTTTTCTTCGAGAGCGCCAACGAAAAATCAGGCGCATAGCGGGCTATGTAACTGATTTTTCACTGGCGCTCTCGAAGAAAAAGACAAGGAATATTACAAGTTATTTCTTTACAGTTCCTAATGCCAGCCATATGCTTCACACTCCTTAAGTTGAACCGGAACCTGATTATCAGGCGCAATTTATCTCATAAAAAACCCAAAACATAAAGAAAACACAGCCGATGCCATCGCCAAAAACAACAGCAGCAGAAAAGACATTACAAACATGACAGGATTCATTTTTTTTCTGACCTTAACTACGCACGCACTTCCTATCAATGCCAAAATAAATATCAGTAACGATATCGAGAAAAATATTATCATTCCGCTACTCCATTAATTATCCTTTCTGAAAAGCAGATTTATAACTAACCGAACTTTCCTTCAATTTTATGCGAAGCAATTATTGCAAATTCGTTCTACATATTTTTAGAATAACATTAAACTACATTTTTGTCAATATCTATTATTTTTCGTATTTATGTATTGACATTTATCATATTTCTTAGTAATATGTGACTATAGTACTACGAGCAGAATGCAAAAGATGAATTTTATAACGAACTTTATAACGAACTGAAATTGAGCATTTCTATGAATTTCTAAGGAACTGTATGTAAATAACTTAAAGCAGTTGCGCAGGATTTTTCTTCGATAGCGCTGTTCAAAAATCAGGCGCATACCCTAAGGGGCACGCTGTAGCGGGCTATGTAACTGATTTTTGAACAGCGCTATCGGAGAAAAAGACAAGCAAATGGTTTAAGTTATTTACATACAGTTCCTAAACAAACAGATTCCGAATCATGATGCATCTGTTTAAATGCAGGAGGAAACCTATGCCATTACTCATATCATTGTTAACTACTATGACAGCTTGTGGGACAATACCTTTTCTTATTTATTTTATGCTGACAAGACTATTTGATTCATCCATTTGTGCTGCATTGCGGTATCGTATTCTCAAACTATGCTTAGTATTTTACCTGATTCCTTTTCCGCTTTTTAAGCATCTGATACTTCGGTTAACTTCACCAAATGCACCGGACAACCTGCCTGCAGATGGCGCTCCCATTTATTTGGACCAAACCATCGTTCAGGATGGAAATCATTTTTTTATAGCCTCTATACCTGATGCACACAAGGCATTGCTTGCTGTATGGATGATCCTCGTATCATCTTTGATGATACACCAGTTATACCTGTATTTCCGATTTCGTAAACAAATGAATTTAACATGTACTCCATATACAAAGTATCATGCACTTATGAAAGAACTTTGCAGCAATCTACATATTAGCAGAAAAATTTCTATCCTATTTTCGGATTCAGAAGCTTCCCCTTATACCTGCGGATTTTTTCGTCCGGTCATTGTTCTGACACACGCGGTCCCAAAGTCCGGCATAAAAATTGTCTTGCTGCATGAACTGCATCATATAAAATCACATGATTTTTTCATACGTCTGCTTGGCATGACTGCTGTACTGGCGCATGTTTATAATCCATTCATTTTTCTGTTTTGGAAGGAATTGAATAATATTCAGGAACTAAATTGTGACGAATCTCTGATAAAAAATCTTCCTCCAAAAACACAAAACTTATATGGGCATATGCTGATTGATATGACAGCCATCCCCATCCGTTCTGCACAGCCGGCCATTTATTTTTTTAAAAACAACAAACGATTTCTAAACAACAGAATCATAAAAATAAAAACACCAATAAAAAACAGACGATGGCTGGCCCCGGTATTTTTTTGCCTGATGCTGATTGCTTCCAGTATCCCGGCTGCCGCCTATTCACCACCTACCATTCATCTGAAAAACTGGAGCACTTTTCACAAAGAGCTGGCACAATCCGACTGGATTTCTATTGCATACAAAGATACTGCCGGATCTGACATACCAGATATACCAATAGATGAATTTGCTTTCCAATATACAGATGCCTATCTTATGTTGGAAGACAACGCCATACTGGCAGATACGCAAAAATATATAATGCCTGACCGGATTGCGAAAGACTGTCATCACCATTATGCAACCGGTCTGGAAAAGAGACATTCGAAATGCAATGGCACAAGCTGCATCGTTTCTTTTTATACTGTCAAATATTGTAAACAGTGTCATACGATTGTATCGAACGTCCTGACCAACGAAGTTACCTGTAAACCCTGTCGACATGAACCCGCCTCCGCAACTTTCTAAACTATCCAGCTAAATAGTTTATGTATTTCAATAATAAAAGCAAATTTTATAAATTTTCTATTATCATGAATCATGGCTGGCATTATTTCCAATCGAAACAATGTTGGCCATCCATCTTATGCTTCTCCAACATTCATATTTTTATATATCAAAAATTCTTTATGGATACTATTCACGGCCCAATGTCATTAACTTAAGCTTTTCATAGACAGACTTTGCGCCTGGTGAAATGGTTTTGCTGGCTGGAACATCCTCTGAAAGGACGTTAAAGGGGGCGCTTTTAACGGAGGTGAAATCCAGCGCTTACGAAGACTTAGGCGCGAAGC
>CAJUBQ010000064.1 GCA_910584595.1 uncultured Eubacterium sp. | reverse complement strand
CTCCCTAAAATAAAGGCTTTGAGTAGAAAAATAAGGTAGCAGACTTGACACTACCTTAAGTCTTATGAGGGACTGAATATGAAACTTTCTGTTGTGTATGAATCATCTACAGAGGGTGCAATTCAGATGTATTATGCTTCAGATGAGAAGTTTTATACAGAGGAAAAAAGTAAATGTATAGAAATGACAAGGTCAGGTATAGCAGAATTTATACTACCGGTTACAAAAGAAATGAGGCTAAGGATGGATATACCGGAAGAAAGTGTTGTAAAACTTAAATCTATCAGTACTACGTTATATTTTGAAAATTTAAGTTGGGGATATGATGGAGCTGTTATTGCAAAAGATCATGCAGGTAATGAAACACTTACTTACAATGGAAATTTTCATAATTACAATATTGCACAATTGCCATTCATATGGGCAGAATATGATGAAAAGAAGGCGATTGAAAATAGGCGGACTGCAGTTTTAAATAACATCGATACATGTTTTGTTTTTGATGGTTCAGCAGTTATTTCAGACAGGGAGAAAGGCAATTATCTGTATTTTTCAGCAGATTGTGTGAAGGAAGGATCAGAAAGCAAATCAGAGCAAGAAGATGAACTTATAAGTGCTGTGGTTAAGCTTGGGACTTATGAAGCAGGAAGATTTCATGAAAAGTACAGGTATACAATGAACCTTTGTGAAGGCATGAACAGTTATTTGATTCGGGTGAGCAGTGATTATTATTGGTATACAGATAACATAAATGCTGTTTCATTGGAATGCGGACAGACATTATCTGAGATTCATCTGGAGATTCTGCAGGGAGATTAGAGCGTGTTTTCCGCTTCAAATGTACCTGGCTGGTTTTGTCTCCAGATAATGCAGCAGTGTTTCGCGAGGGCTTCATCGTTTGGCTACCGAAATCCCACTGGCTTTGGACGGAGGGTTAAGGTAGCCAAAAGCAGTGGTTTGTGTTATACTTGCGTCATGGGAACATGGAGATCAAAAAACAGGCATATCATGCCCTTTGGATATTTGCAAAAAACATAACGAAGGTGGATATTTTGCCTGTAGTGTAGGAAATGTTTCAGAAAAAATGCTGCGGAAATATACAGAGAATCAAGGGCGCACAACGTCCGGTGGATGTTGGCTTTGCGCCGGCCGGAGTGGAACGTAGAAGGAAGGCGGTGGCAGAGAATGTGAAAAGCAAATAAATGCAGGATATATCCAAATAAGGAGATAATGGTATGACAATGAAACAAGTCCTTAAGACAAGATATTCCAGTTGGAGTGAGCTGGAGAAGGAAATAGAAAAAATAACTGATACGACTGAAAAGGGTGATGCTTTTGAACAAGTATGTTACTACTATTTTTTGTATCATAAGTCTCTATACCAGATTGATGAGATTTATTCGCCAAAGATTTCCGGACATGAGATTCCGGGAAGTGTTGAAACTGAATTGAAGCTCTCACATAAAGATGATGGTGTTGATGGAGTATTCGTTACTACTGATGGAAAGTATACTGCTTACCAAGCAAAGTTCAGGAGCCATAGAAGATGCCCGTCCAGTAACGAATTAAATAATTTCTGGGCAGAGGCGGAGTATGCCGATAACCGATTGGTTATTGCTAACTGTCCGGCGTTGCCTAAAGATACGGGGAAAAGAAAAAGTGGAAGTACAGTGCTAGTGGATAAGCTTGATTCTTTAGGGGATGATTTCTTTAAATATTTGTATGAAGTGGCAAATGGAGCAGATTCCGCAGGCAGGGAGCATAAACTGAGACCAATGGAATTCCAGAAGCCTATAATTGAATCAGTGGTTAAGGGATTCAATACTGTTGACAGAGGTAAGATCATCGCTGCGTGTGCTACGGGAAAGACGTTGATATCATTATGGGTTTCTGAAGAAATGCATTCGGAGACAGTTTTGTTTTTTGCTCCAAATCTTTCCTTGATAAGGCAGTCCATAGAGAGATGGACTTCAAATGCAAGCGACAAATTTCAGTATCTTGCAGTATGCAGTGATCGTACCGTTAGCAGCAAGCTTGAAGATGATCTGGTGACGGATCTTATTGATCTTGACGTGCCAGTGACTACAGATTCTGAACCTATTGTAAAGTTTTTGACTGGAGTTAGTGGTAAAAGGGTTATTTTTTCCACATATCAATCTGTGGAATGTCTTATTGAAGCGCTAAAACAAATACCGGACTTTACGTTTGATTTAGCAATTTATGATGAAGCGCATAGAACTGCGGGAAGAATGGAAAACGGCTTATTTAATCTCGCGCTCTCTGATTCTAACATTCCTATCAGGAAAAGACTGTTCATGACTGCAACAGAAAAGCTGATAAAGCTGTGGATTAAGGACAGACTCGAACAGGACGATAGTACGGTTTTCTCGATGGATGATGAGGATGTATACGGGCCGACTTTTTACAAATTTACATTTGGTGAAGCAATCAGGCAAAAGATAATATCAGATTACAAAATTGTAATCGCTGGTATTACGGATACAGAGATAAATAAACTGGTTGATGAAAACAGGTATGTAAAAGTAAATTACCAGGATGGAAGCTCTGTGGAAGGTATTTCTGCGGACACTTTGTTTAAGGCCATGTTGCTTGGAAAAGCGGTTAAAGAAACTGGAATGAATAAAGTTGTATCTTTTCATTCGAGTGTAGCTGCAGCTAAAGAATTTACAAATGTATGCGATTCGTTTGACAGCAAATTTATGGATAATAAATTCGGGATTGATAAAAGTAAGGCTGCATTTTTACATATTAATGGCAGTCAGATAACATCCGAAAGGAGTCAGTCATTTAAGAGGTTCGAGCGAGCTGATTTTGGCTTGCTTTCTAATGTCAGATGCCTTACAGAAGGTGTAGATATGCCATTTATTGATGGCGTTATGTTTGCTGATTCTAAGAGCTCAATGATTGATATTGTACAGGCTGTCGGCAGAGCATTAAGAAAACCCCATGATATTGAAGATAAAACTTCCTACATCATCATACCAATAAGACTTAATTCTGATGGTTCTTATGTGGATGATGATTTTGCTCCGCTTCACTTTGTGATTCAGGCATTACGCGATCAGGATGATACTTTGGCAGAATGGATTGATGAAATCAATTTAGGAGTGGTAAAAGGCACAAGCGGACATGCATTAAGGCATAAAACTTCTAAGGTTCAACTGATGGTGCCAGCTTCTGTAGATGTTGAGAAATTTGCAAATGACCTGACAATAAGAATTGCTACTGTTAATTCTAAAGCTGCCGGTCAGGTGGGTCTTGGTTCAACGCTCGGAAAGAAACAAAGAGGAAGCGATTATAAGAGAATATTTAAGAGCTTTGGCGATTATAACAGGGAAAAATATAAGGAGTCTTTGGTAGACCCTACGCTTGATCGTTACGAAGATTTGGATTCGGAAAAAGTCAGAGCTGATATTTTGGTGAATAATAATAATGTATCTCATTGTGAGAGACTTGGAGTTATAAAGAAAACAGGTGCGAATGGTTTTGTTTTAACCCCTGTTGGGAAAATGTATGCAAATAAGGAAATATCATTTGAAGAATTATTCTTTCATCAGATGTTGCTGTATACATTGGATGAAGGTGAAGAAAAACTATTCCCATATAGATTTATGCTTGAGGTCTTAATGCAATGTAAGACAATGAATTACATTGAATTTTTGTATTCGGTCTATTCTGCTCAAGCTGGTGATCAGCAGAAAGAAGTGGAGCGAGCCGCATCAATGATTAAGTACATTCGTGACACATATCCAAATGTAATGATGACAAGCCCAGGAAATCAGGATGCGGTAAGAGATGATCTTAATGAAAGGCATGGTATGGGATTTTCTGTCAGAGATGTATGGACGGATAGAACAACTGCTGGAAATCAGTACAGGTTTATGCTAAACCACTTGCTGTTGTTCTCTGAATATATCGATATTGACTTAAAGATGAAGTCGATAAGAGTTAATGATAGTAAGATGCCCGAATTGAGGGAACTGCTTGATTTTACAGAGAAGAAAATATGTGAAGCTGATTTTTGCTATGGTGAAACATATTGGATGGCTGAAGGAGAGAACAATACGTGAGAAATTTTGAGTATATGAAAGAGGGTATGAAATCTGAGGCGCATACCCCGGTTTACAAAATGCATAAATATTTTGCGCGTAGACCCCAGAATGTTTTTCGAAAGCTTGCGGAAAACTATTCAAAGCCTGGAGATACCATATTAGATGTATTTTGTGGCGGAGGAGTTACATTATTTGAAGGGACTTCCATCGATAGAAAAGTAATTGCAAATGATGTAAATCCACTTGCAATATTTATCTCGGACATGGAAGTTACGCAAGTAGATAAGAAAACATATTTATCTGTGATGACTGAAATACTTGATGAAGTTGAAGCGCTTTCAGACAAACTCTTCTCAACGCATAATCGAGATACAGGAGAATTGTTACCGGTACGGTGGTTTGAACTTGCCTACAAGGTAAAATGCCCTGTATGTGGCTCTGAGATTGTTTTATCAAAGGATAATAAAACAGATAGAGCAGGCGTGTACCATTGCTCTGCTTGTGGCAATGATTCAGCAGGTGTTGATTGCATGAATATTGGTACAGAGTTAATAAGTGTAACATATAAGGTGACAACCAGAGTCACTCAAAGAACAGTAGCCCCAGATGAATTTGATATAAAGGTAAAAGAAAATAGTGAACGTGATTATGGGAAATATGTGAAAGATCTCGAATTATGGATACCAGACATTGAGATTCCTGAGGCTTGGGATAGACAGCAGGAAGATTGTTTATATCGAAAAGGCGTGGCAAAATTTGAAGACTTCTTTATGAAAAGAAGTCTCATAGTCATGGGATTTTTTCTTAAAAAGATTCATGAGAAAAAAGGGAAAGTGTCTGATGATGTATATAGATTATTGTTATTAACATTTAGTGCAACATTGCGATATACGAATAATCTGACCATTTCTACAAACGCATGGCAAGACGGAAGACCAGTTGCCTGGGCAAAACATGCATATTGGTTGTCATATCAGTTTGTTGAAGTTAATCCGATAGAGTATATAGATAAACGAGTGACTGCTATAAAAGCTGCCATAGATTTTCAGAAGGAGCGATTGCCGAAATTAGTAAAAGTAAATACGCAAAAAGAGCTGGAAGAAAATGAGCATAGCTATATGTTATTAAATCAGGACGCAGCAGACTTACCTATAGCAGATGAGTCAGTAGATCTTGTTCTGACTGATCCGCCCTACGGCAGTAATGTTCAGTATGGTGAATTATCAGCATTTTGGCTGGCCTGGCTTTATCCGGATCTTGGAATAGAAAAAAGCAGGGTTGTAGATCTTCCGAGAGAAATATTGGTTAACAGAAAAAAACGAAAGAAATCAAAAGACCATGAATTTTATTATCAGGGATTATTGAGTGTGTTCAAGGAGTGCTACAGAGTATTAAAGGATGGCAGACCTTTCGTATTTACCTTTAACAACAAAGATCCCAAAGTATGGATGGCTGTTATGAAGGCGGCTTTAGAAGCCGGATTTGTGCTTGAGGATGATGGCGTTATATATCAGGAGCCAATCGAGAATTATATTCATACCGCGCATACAAAATATTCAGGCGCATTACTAGGTGATTTCATTTATACGTTCCTGAAAGATAAGAGTGCGAAACCAGTATTAAGTGAAAATACAAGTGAAGAGAATTTGCATAAAAGAATCGGGGAAACTATCGATCAGAAGATTTGTGAGACGGTAAAAAAGCAGCCATCCACCACAAACGAAATCTATATAGAAGTATTCAGGCAAATAATACCTCTGTTAGCATCTCTCGCGATGGAACAAAAAAACTTCAAATATACAACAGATTTATTTAAGAACACAGGGATAGAAGATAAGATTAAGAAATTGTGTACTTGGGATGATAATGAGAAGAAATGGAGGATGTAGTAATGGATGGAGCGCTGTCTGTTCTTACGGACAATATGGTTATAGCTCAAGCTCAATTCCACTTTGATTCTGTTTGCAAGACGTTGTTGGCTGATTGTGAAAACAGATATTGTTTTGAAGATGAAACGAAACTGTTTGCAGACCTTGTAAACTTCTCGACTGCAAAAAATCAACCATATCAAAGATGGGTGAGGTATAGAGAAGGGTATTCAACGATTCTGGTTAAAGAGTTAATAAAAAGATCGCAGGTAGACGCTAAAAAGATGTTTATAGCAGATCCGATGATGGGATCTGGCAGCACTTTGATAGCAGCAAAATCATTAGGGTTTGATACATTAGGAACTGATGTTAATCCATACTGCGAGATGATAACAAATTTAAAGCTGTCGAATCCAAGCGAAAAGGAACTTGGCAAGTTAAATGAGTTGGTAAGTCATCCATTATGGGAGAATGAAGTCTTGTCAGATAATAATGAACCACCTCTTTCCGATTATTTTCCAGAATCTAATCTTGAGACGATTAAAAAAATACGTCAATGGATCAGCAAGCTTCCTGAGGGATTTTGCAAATCAACATTGCTTGCAGCCTGGTTTTTCTGTTTAGAAAATTCTTCGAATAGAAAAAAGGATGGAAACGGTCTGGCAACAAGGCCAGCGCCAATAGAAAATGTAACCGAATTTTTCATTGCAACCGTTCAGGATATAGTTGAGGATTTTAAGCTTTATCCTTTGAACGAAAATTCCAACTATGTAAAAACACGATCCGCATTAGAATTTAGCAAGTGTGTTTCTGAATATGAGAAAAGCATCGGTAAGAAACTGGGATGTGTTATTTTTTCTCCGCCTTATGCTAATTCTTTTGATTATTTTGAGTCATATAAGCTGGAGCTTTTATTTGGTGGTTTGATTCCACAATCAGAATTTAGTGATAGAAAAAAAGAATTGATTCGCAATTATAGACTTAGTAACAAGCATGAGATTAAGTGTGGCATTGATATCGCTGAAGCATTATGCAGGGAAATCAATGAGGAAATACCAAAGAAGGAAGCGAAGACAGGAAAAAGAGATGGCAGAACTCGATTAATGCAAAACATGATTCGTGGGTATTTCAGTGATATGGATCGTGTTTTGAAGGAAATATATGAAGCGCTTTCCAAAGGAGGAACTTGTTACATTGTTGTTGATCAAAGCGCTTATGTTGGTGTGATTATACCTACAGATACCATACTTGCATTGTTAGCAGAACGGAAAGGTTTTACTGTAGAGAAATTATCGATCTGCAGAAAAGCCGCAACATCAGGTCAGCAGCTTAAGCAGTACCCATATTTAAAAAATACACTTAGGGAGAGTATTATTTGTCTGAGAAAGTAACTGCAACAGACAAGGAAGGATCTGTATAAACATATTCGTGCGAGTGCGCATCCCCCGGAGGATCTATCTAAAAAATAACAGGATCCGGCGCTTCGGGAGTTTATTTATCGCGTAGCGCCGGATTCTTATCGCAGAGTACCGTTTTTTTTGAACTGCAAGATGAGCAGTTTTTAGGGTATTATAAATCTTTGGTATGCTGCTTTGTTTCTATATAAGATGCTTCTGCTAAGATGCTTTTGCTAAGATGCTTCTACAGACTGCGGGTCAGAATATCGCTGTTTTTTAGAAATTCTTCTATCGTAAAAAATCCGAGTCGGTGAATCAGATCAATTACATAAGGATTTTCAGCAGGTGTGTGATACGGAGCCTGGGCAGCGTATTCATTTACGAGCTGTGTGCCTTGTTCCATGGAGATCACACGTTTTGGTCCGCCGACACAGCCGCCGTCACAGGCCATGCCTTCAAAAAAGTTTCCGGAAGCTGTTCCATTTAATATGTTATCTAACAGTTTTTTGCAGTTTGCTACGCCGTTTGCGCAGACAGGATCTACCTGACAGCCTGAGTCAATGTTTTTAATGCATTCTGTAACTGCCTGGCTGACGCCGCCGGTTCTTGCATATAATCTGCCTGCTGCAGCTGAGTGTTCTTTTGTTTCGCCTTCCATTTCAGAAAAATCCACCTGAAATATATGAAACATATAGTCTAATTCTTCAAATGTCAGTACGCAGTCAATAGCGCCAGCCAGTTCAGGTTCCTTTGCTTCTGCTTTTTTCGCAAGACAAGGGCCAACGAAAATGGTTCTGCAGCCTTTATGAAGCTGTTTTACGATGCGTCCGCAGGCAATCATTGGAGATACCGATGCAGGAAGGTGTTCTACGATCTTGTTGAAATCTTTTTGGATTAATTTGATCCAGATCGGACAGCAGCAGCTTGTGAGCTGGAATGCATCCGGTCGCTTCATATTGTGCTGAAATTCCAGAGCTTCTTTTAAAGTAAGAATATCAGCGAAAGCAGCCACTTCAATCATCCCTGTAAATCCGATTTGCTTTAGCGCAGTACGGATACGGGAAGGTGTGCCGTCTTTGCCAAATTGTCCGATAAAGGCAGGCGCCATAAGTGCATATACAGGATGGACGTCATCTTTTAGCAGTTCCAAAGCTTTTACAGAATCATGACTAAACGTAAGGTTTTGGTTTTGACATGCTTCGATACATTTCGCACAGCCGGTGCATTTTTCCGGATCGAAGGTTACTTGTCCGTCTTTGATTTCCAGCGCGGCAAAAGTACAGGCTGCAGCGCATTTTCCATCTGTGCATTCACAGCTGTCGATTTTCCAGACAAGCGGATGTTCGTCCGGATGAAGTAGGCAGTCCAGTTGATGCTGTTCACGATCGGTCAGGTTTTCAGGAAGAGGAGTGTTATCTTTTTTTGCTTTTAAAACCGTACGATGCAATTCTTGAAAGGTCATAGTTTTCAGGCTCCTTGATATAAATAATAGGTTATCATGTTTCAAACGAATATGGAAATTAGTTTGTGCAGGGAAATCATAATTTATACGAAAAATTTAAGTAAGAAACAGTTACTAAGCATGATTTTCTTGACATATGGAGGCTGCTATACTAAAATTACGATTGCTGGCAGGAATATCCAGATACTTTTGTCAGCTTGAACATTTGTATATTGCATTCTGAAAGAATTGGAGGAATATATCGTGGCAGATTTGCGTCAGGAAATAGAAAAAAGAAGAACATTTGCAATCATTTCCCATCCGGATGCAGGAAAGACAACATTAACAGAAAAGTTTTTGCTTTACGGAGGGGCCATTAATCTGGCCGGTTCGGTAAAGGGAAAAGCAACTGCAAGACATGCGGTTTCGGACTGGATGGAGATTGAAAAGCAGCGTGGAATTTCTGTAACATCATCTGTATTGCAGTTTCATTATGACGGATACTGCATTAATATTTTGGATACACCGGGGCATCAGGATTTCTCGGAAGACACGTATCGTACGCTGATGGCGGCGGATTCTGCGGTCATGGTGATCGACGGATCGAAAGGTGTAGAGGCGCAGACCAGAAAACTTTTTAAAGTTTGTGTAATGCGTCATATTCCTATATTTACGTTTATTAATAAAATGGATCGTGATGCGAATGATACATTTGAATTGCTGGATGAGATTGAGAAAGAACTTGGTATCGCGACTTGTCCGATCAACTGGCCGATTGGTTCCGGCAAAGAATTTAAAGGCGTCTATGACAGGAATACGAAAAAGGTCATGACTTTTTCAGATACATTAAAAGGAACAAAAGAAGGGACAGAGCGTGAACTGTCGATCGATGATAGTTCATTGGAGCAGGAAATCGGTCTGGATGCCCGTAATCAGCTGATGGAAGAAATTGAACTGCTGGATGGTGCAAGTGCAGAATTTGATCAGGAGCTTGTCACAAAAGGCGAGCTGTCTCCGGTATTTTTTGGCTCGGCATTGACAAACTTTGGAGTTGAGACGTTTTTACATCATTTTTTGCAGATGACATATGAGCCGCTGCCAAGAAAAGCTGATATTGGGCAGATCAGTCCGTTTTCAGAAGATTTTTCGGCATTTGTTTTTAAAATTCAGGCAAATATGAATAAAAATCATCGTGACCGTATTGCATTTATGCGTATTTGTTCCGGCAAATTTACGGCTGGTATGGAGGTTAAGCATATACAGGGCGGCAGAGAGGTCAAGCTGTCTCAGCCGCAGCAGTTAATGGCGCAAGAGCGCAAGATGATCGATGAAGCTTATGCCGGGGATATTATCGGTGTCTTTGATCCGGGTATTTTTTCGATTGGCGATACGCTTACGACCGCAAAAGAAAATTTTATGTTTGAAGGAATTCCAACGTTTGCGCCGGAGCACTTTGCACGTGTGCGTCAGGTTGATACCATGAAGCGCAAACAGTTTGTCAAAGGCGTTACGCAGATTGCACAGGAAGGAGCCATACAGATTTTTCAGGAGTACAAAGGCGGTATGGAAGAGATTATTGTTGGAGTAGTAGGCGTGCTTCAGTTTGATGTGCTTAAGTTCCGTCTGGAAAATGAATACAACGTGGAAATCCGGATGGAGAATCTTCCGTATGAACATATCCGCTGGATTGAAAATAAAGGTCTGGATTTGGATCAGCTGACAGGTACGTCGGATATGAAAAAAGTGGTAGATATGAAAGGCAGGCCGCTGCTTTTATTTGTGAATGCATGGAGTGTTGGTATGACGCTGGATCGGAATAAGGGGCTTGAGCTTTCGGAATTTGGAAGGTAATTGCTTCAAATGGGGAAGATTTGGAGTCATAAATAATGAGAGATAAAAATGGCAGGCTCTTTCAAAAACGGAGAGATCCTGTCATTTTTTTAGAAATTTTTATTGCGTTTTTCTTTTTAGATGTGTTAAAATACAAAAAAGCATGACGTGCCCAAAAGGGCATATTTTCTAAAGTTTCATTGTTTCGGAACGTTTACTTCCGATATTTCTATGACATTTCATTTTAAGGTGTGAATCCTTTGTTCTTTCAGAAAATCGTGCTTTTATCCCAATAAGCAGGAGATTTTCTGGAAATAAAAAGAGAATCTCCCAAAAACAGAATAAGGAGGTTTTCTATGGAGTCAAAGAAAACAGAAACAGACATCACTTACTGGCATCCGGCGTTTTATGCAGATATTCAGATTGAGTTTGCACAAGATGCCGATCATCTGAAATTCGAAAGCGAACACCAGCTTGGCACAAATCCCATGGAGATTGATGTGCTGGTCATAAAGAAACAAAAGGACATACCGGTAAAAAAGAACATTGGAAGAATTTTTCGAAAATATAATGTTATAGAATATAAGAGTCCGGACGATTTTTTAAGTGTAGACGACTTTTACAAAGTATATGGTTATACGTGCTTTTATAAAGCAGATGTGCCGTTGACAGATAGTATTCCTATACAGGAACTGACGATATCTTTTGTAACGGAAAAATATCCACGCAAGCTGATCAGACATCTGCGGGAAGTAAAAGAGTATGTTGTGAAACAGAAAGAAGCTGGAATTTATTATGTGTATGGTGATTTGATACCGATACAGCTTATTGTTACAAAAGAATTATCCTGGCTTAAAAATTTATGGCTGAAAAGTCTTACGAATAAATTATATGAGATTGAAAATGCAAAAAAACTGATGATAGATTATGCAAAACATTCTGAAAATAAGTTATACCGGTCAGTTTTAGAAACAATCATACGGGCGAATTCAAAAACATTTGAGGAGGTAAATGAAATGGGTGATATTTTCATGGAAATTGTACAGGAAAAATTTGATAGAAGATTGGAAGAAGCTGTGCAGAAAGCAGTAGAAGAAAAAACAGAAAATATTAAGCGAAACGTTACAGAGAGTATTACAAAAGACGTAACGGAAAGTGTAACAAAGAGTGTAACGGAAAGTGTAACAAAAAGTGTAACGGAAAGTGTGACAAAAAGTGTAACGGAAAGTGTGACAAAGAGTGTGACTCAAAAGACAAAGCTGATAGAAAGCATTTCTTTGATTCTGAAAAAGTGCAGAAAAAATAAACCTTTGTCTGTGATAGCGGATGAATTGGAAACAGAACCGGATAAAATTTCTTTTATTTATAACATAATATGTCACAATGCTGAAAAATCAGTAGAAGAACTGTATGAATTAGCGGATAAGCAATTACATAACAGTAGTCCTGATAATTATCTGTAGTATATTTTATATGGAGTGTTTTGTTCGAGTAACGTATTTGGGGAGTGTTTTGAGAAAATTACGAGATGGATTGTCTGAATGGTTATCATATACGTAAAAGTTCAGATGCATCGTTCTGAAAAAAGAAAGATATTTAAATTATTTATTGACAATACTTGAAAACTATTATAGTATAAAAATTGAGGCCGAACGTTTGTTTGACAACGTATCAATAAAGGAGACGGATTATGGCAAGAGAATCAAAAGAAGTAAAAGAAGGAAGAGAAAGTAAGGAAGAAAAATTAAAAGCATTAGACGCAGCGATTCTTCAGATAGAAAAACAATATGGATCAGGTTCCGTTATGCGTTTAGGAGATCCGACCAGCAATATGAATATAGCAACCATACCGACAGGCTCGCTCAGCCTGGATCTGGCATTAGGTCTTGGAGGACTTCCCAAAGGCAGGATTATTGAGATTTATGGACCGGAATCAAGCGGTAAAACGACAGTTGCATTGCATGTGGTGGCCGAAGTGCAAAAAACAGGCGGAATAGCGGCATTTATTGATGCAGAACATGCACTGGACCCGGCATATGCACGTAAAATTGGCGTACAAATAGAAGATTTGTATATTTCACAGCCGGATAACGGGGAACAGGCTTTAGAGATTACAGAAACAATGGTACGCTCAGGTGCAGTCGATGTGGTCATCGTGGATTCGGTTGCTGCGCTTGTGCCAAAGGCAGAAATAGACGGAGATATGGGTGATTCCCATGTCGGTCTGCAGGCCCGGTTAATGTCACAGGGACTTCGGAAACTGATTGGTATTATCAGCAAGACAGACTGTATTGTAATATTTATTAATCAGCTGCGTGAAAAGATTGGCATTATGTTTGGCAATCCGGAGACGACGACTGGAGGACGTGCGCTGAAATTTTATTCTTCTGTCAGACTGGATGTCAGAAAGATAGAAACATTAAAACAGGGCGGCGTTATGGTAGGCAACCGGACACGTATTAAAGTGGTAAAAAATAAAATTGCTCCGCCGTTTAAAGAAGCTGAGTTTGATATTATGTTTGGAGAAGGAATTTCCAGAGAAGGCGATATTTTGGACATAGCGGTTAATCTTGGAATTGTAAATAAATCTGGAGCCTGGTATGCCTATGAAGGCGAAAAGATTGGACAGGGCAGAGAAAATGCGAAGCAGCTTTTAAGAGACAGACCACAGCTTTGTGATGAAATTGATCAAAAGGTGCGGGCACATTATGAAAAGCAGCGCAAAGAAGAGGCGGAAAAGGCTGCAGAACAGGCTGCTGCGAAAGCATTTGCAAAACAGGCGGAGACTGAGCCGAAGACTTCAAAAAAATCAGAAAAATCAGAAACCATAGAAAAACCGGTATCGGAAAAATCAGCGGGAGCGCAGGCTTTTGAAACAAAACCTTCCTCTGATTCCGCGCAGGAAGATAAGACAAAATGATAATAACAGCAATTTCGCCATTGGATCATGGCAAAGGGAAAGCGCAGGTTTCTTTTGATGAGAAAGAGGCGTTGATTCTATACAAATCAGAAATAAAAAAACTTGGCATGGAAGAGCAGATGTTTGTCAGTGAAGAATTGTATCACCGCCTGTTTTATGAAATTGTAGGTAAGCGTGCGATAAAAAGAGCGATGCATTTGCTGGAAAAAATGGATCGCACAGAGCAGCAGCTTCGCAGGAAACTGTTAGAGGGCGGGTATCCGGATGAACTTGTGGAAGAAGCGATCGCTTATGTAAAATCTTATCACTACATAGATGATGAACGATATGCCCGCGCTTTTATAAGGCTGAATCAGGATCGAAGAAGCATTGGACGTATGAAAATGGATTTATTTGCAAAGGGGATTTCAGCGGATATCATTGACCGGGCAATCAACGAAGAGTATGAGACATTGCCGGAGACATTGATTCAAAAACTTATGGAAAAAAAGAATTTTGATCCGGATGCGGCTACCAGACAGGAAACTGCAAAAATGTATCAATATTTATTTCGCAAAGGATTCAGCAGTAACGAGATCATGCATGTTTTAAAAGAGCAGTTTTGATGAGTGACAAAATAACAGACTGTGTTTTCAGAAATTAGGAATCTACTTGACATAATGCAATGGAAAGTATAAAATCTAATTGTTGTTATTTATGACTTGAACGATAATATGCGGTTTTATAGATCAAAATCTGTGAAAACTGCAATTGAGTGATGTTATATGTACAATGAAAACTAAATAAGGAGGTGCTCCTGTGTCACCAATACCAATCATCATTGCTGTATTAATTACAATTGTGATTTCGGTGCCGGTTACTTACTTTGTTACATCTGCTTATCAGAAAAAAGTCGTAGAGGCTAAAATAGGCTCAGCGGATGATAAAGCAAGGGCGATCATTGATGAAGCGGTGAAGACGGCTGAGACGAAAAAGCGTGAATCTTTGCTCGAAGTGAAAGAAGAGTCTATTCGTACCAAGAATGAACTTGACCGTGAGATCAAAGAGCGGCGCGCGGAGATTCAGCGTAATGAGCGTAGGATTGAGCAAAAGGAATCGAATCTGGATAAAAAGCTGGATGCGATTGAAAAACGCGAAGCCGGATTTGCAGCGAAAGAAGAAGAGATTAACAGGCAAAAGGAAGAAGTCGCAAAGCTGAATGAGGAACGATTACAGGAACTGGAAAGAATCTCCGGACTTACCTCCGAACAGGCAAAAGAATATCTTTTAAAGACCGTAGAAGATGATGTAAAGCTTGATACTGCAAAAATGATCAAAGAAATGGAAACAAGGGCCAGGGAAGAAGCAGGAAAAAAAGCAAGAGATTATGTCGTTACCGCGATTCAAAAGTGTGCGGCAGATCATGTTGCGGAAACTTCTATTTCCGTTGTCCAGCTTCCGAATGACGAGATGAAAGGACGAATTATCGGTCGTGAAGGCCGAAATATCCGCACGCTGGAAACACTGACGGGAATTGATCTGATCATTGATGATACACCGGAAGCGGTCATTTTATCAGGTTTTGATCCAATCCGAAGAGAAGTAGCGCGTATTGCATTGGAAAAATTGATTGTTGACGGCCGTATCCATCCGGCAAGAATTGAAGAGATGGTGGAAAAGGCGCAAAAAGAAGTAGAGAATATGATTCGGGAGGAAGGCGAAACGGCTACGTTAGAAGCCGGAATTCATGGGCTTCATCCGGAATTAGTGCGTTTGCTTGGCCGTATGAAGTTCAGAACCAGTTATGGACAGAATGCGTTAAAACATTCGATTGAAGTTGCGCAGTTAGCAGGTCTTTTGGCAGCAGAGATTGGTGTGGATGCCAGAACTGCAAAACGTGCGGGATTATTACATGATATCGGAAAATCAGTCGACCATGAAATGGAAGGCTCACATATTCAGATTGGAGTTGATATTTGTAAAAAATACAAAGAATCAGCGGTTATTATTAATGCAGTAGAAGCACATCATGGTGATGTAGAACCACAGTCTTTGGTTGCATGTCTGGTACAGGCTGCTGATACGATAAGTGCAGCAAGACCAGGGGCAAGGAGAGAGACATTAGAAACATATTCGAACCGTCTTCAGCAGTTAGAAGATATTACAAACAGTTTTAAAGGTGTTGAGAAATCTTTTGCAATTCAGGCAGGCAGGGAGATTCGTATTATGGTTGTACCGGAGCAGGTAAGCGATGCAGATATGATATTACTCGCAAGAGATATATCAAAGCAGATTGAGTCGCAGTTACAATATCCGGGACAGATTAAGGTGAATGTAATTCGCGAATCAAGAGTGATAGATTACGCGAAATAATCATGATTAAAAAATGAAAGAGCATGATAAGCGTCAAGACCGTTTCAAAAATGGTTTTGGCGCTTTTTTCAAAAACAATTTTATGCTTAGGGATATTCACAAGTTATTTCAAAACAGTTCCCTGGTGTGCTGGCTCACTGGTATTTATGGTAAGCGTGCTGCATATTTTGTCATTCTGCAAGGCGGATTTTCGACGGCGTAGTGGTGGCTACGGCTAGAAAATTTAACGAAGCAGATGGTAAAATAGGCAGTACGATTGCCATGAATACCAGCGAGCCAGCACACTAGCTCTCCATCCGGCCAGAAATTAAAATAAAAAAGAAAGATCAATGATAAATGAATCAGTTCAGAAAGGAAAAACAGAATATGGATAACAAGATTATAAGGATTGACAGAAAACTGGAGTTTCAGGGAGTGATTTTAGATTTTTATACAGATTATATGCAGATGCCGGATGGTAAAGTGGTAAAATGGGATTTTATTTCACACAGAAAAGGAGCGGCGGCAGTAGTTCCGGTCATGGATGATGGAAGGATTTTAATGGTTCACCAATATCGAAATGCATTAGAGCGTATGACGATTGAGATTCCGGCTGGTGCAAGAGATCAGACCACAGAGGATACAAAAGTCTGCGCGGCAAGGGAACTGGAGGAAGAAACGGGTTACCGCAGTGAGAATTTAGAGTTTTTGATTTCCTTAAAACCAACGGTTGCCTATGATAATGAGTTTATTGATATTTATGTGGCAAGAGATTTAAAACCGGGCAGGCAGCATTTGGATACTTATGAATTTATAGAATTGGAACCGATGGAATTAGACGTATTGTGTGAAAGAATCTATGCAGGTGAGATTCAGGATGGCAAAACGGTGGCTGCGCTTATGGCCTATAAAAATAAATATAGATAAATTTTTGCATAAAGATAGAAAATGTGCATAGATTAAACTAATTGGAAAAAGAAAAAGAGACATGTAGTGAAAATAAAACGTCGAACGATTCAAGTACCGCAGTTTCATCTTCCGAGAATTCCATGGAAAGGATTTCTGGCCGGCTGTTTTTTGGTGTTGTTCTTTTTAGGAATATTGACTGCTAATTGGGTAGGCACTGAAAAAATGATTCAATATGGGATGTTAAACCCATATTATGTTGGACAGCTGGCGTATCTGGAATTGGATGCCGGTGCATACTTTCTGTTTTTACTGAAACGGAGGATCAGAGTGTTTGGTATGACGGCATTGCTTGTATATACGCGTTTTGGCATCTTGGCGCTTTCAGGTGTGGTAGGATGGTATGCGTTTTCGCTTGGATATTTATTTGTCAATGCACTTGTATGTATGAAATTTCAGGGAATGGTAATCGTGCTTCTTTCAGTTTTTCCACAAGTGATCTGTTATGCCGCTGCATACTTCGGGCTGGGAAAGATTTTGTTCGGCGCAAAGACGGAGCTTACGATGCCGATGGGCATTCAAAAGTTGTGGAAGAATCCCAATCTGTTTTTATTGTTATCAGCAATTCTTTGCATGATTGCAGGAGTTTGGCTGGAGAGTTATGTAAATCCGATTTTATTAAAGAGTTATATAAGCAGGATGTAGATCATATCAAAGATAAGGAACTGTAAATACAAACATGAGTAGAATGGGAGTGGAAATGAGAGAAAAAATTTCTGAGTACATAGCGCAGTTACATCTGCAGGGAATCTCACAAAATACGGCAGTCTCGTATCAGCGTGATTTATATAAAATGGCAGATTTTTTGGAAAAGAAGAATAACTTTGAAAGCTTTGACTGGAATCGGATTAACGGGAAGCAGCTGCAGGATTATTTACGTCAAATGGAGCACGAAAAAAAGCGTCCGTCTACGATCGCAAGAACAGTTGCATCTATGAAATCTTTTTTTCGATATTTGGAGCAGAGTGGGAGTTTGGCTCAAAATCCTGCTGCGCAGTTAAAGGCCCCAAAAGTCGAGAAAGAAGCGCCATATATTTTGACGCCCCAAGAGGTGGTCAGGCTTTTAAAGCAGCCGCAGGGAAACTCGCCAAAAGCAATACGGGATCGTGCTATGCTGGAAGTGTTATATGCAACCGGAATCAGGGTCAGCGAGCTTGTAAAAATTCAGGTAGAGGACTTGAATCTTACGATGGAGTATCTTTTATGCCGTCAAGGTGTGAAGGAGCGAGTGATTCCATTTGGCAGAATGGCAAAGTATTCATTGATCGAGTATTTGGAAAAAGCAAGGCCGTTTCTTGTGAAAGATTCCTTATGCACAAATCTGTTTACCAATCTTGCCGGACAGGAAATGAGCCGTCAGGGATTTTGGAAACTGGTAAAACAATATGCAAAAGCAGCTGGAATAGAAGGAGAGATTACACCGCATACACTCCGCCATTCATTTGCAGCGCATTTGGTGGATAACGGAGCGGATTTGTATGCGGTTCAGGAGATGATGGGGTATGCAGATCTGTCAGCAGCACAGGTTTACGCGAAAATGCATCATGTATCTGTGCGGGAAGTATATACAAAAGCACATCCAAGGGAGAAAAATTCTGATTAATGATTCATTTCCGCAATGGTATAAATCAGTCTTTCAGAATCTTCCCAGCCGAGACATGGATCAGTAATGGATTTTCCGTAAATGTGATCGCCGATTTTTTGGGAACCTTCTTCCAGATAGCTTTCCACCATAACGCCTTTTACGAGTGAATGAATGTCCGGTGAGACAATTCGATTATGCATAACTTCCGTAACGATACGGATTTGTTCTTTAAATTGCTTGTTGGAATTGGAATGATTCGCATCAATGACAGCTGCCGGGTGTTTCAGGTGCATACTGTCATATCGGTCCAGCAGACGCATGATGTCTTCATAATGATAATTTTGTACCGTATTGCCATGCTTGCTGACGGCTCCGCGCAAAATCACATGCGTTAACGGATTGCCATCGGTGTCTACTTCATAATTACGGTAAATAAAATGATGCGGGTGTTGTGCTGCATAGACGGAGTTTAACATGACGGAAAAGTCTCCGCTTGTTGGGTTTTTCATGCCGGCTGCTACATCAAAACCACTGGCGGTTAAACGGTGCAGCTGGTCTTCCACCGAACGGGCGCCGATTGCAACATAGGAAAGCAAATCGTCTACAAAACTCCAGTTTTCACAATAAAGCATTTCATCTGCAGCCGTTAATCCGCTTTCCTGAATGGCGCGAATGTGCATTTTGCGCATAGCCATAAGGCCGTTTAGCATATTTGGCGCTTCTTCAGGATTTGGCTGCGATACGATTCCTTTATATCCTTCCCCGGTTGTACGCGGTTTGTTTGTATAGATTCTTGGAATAATCAAAACGCGGTCTTTTACTTTTTCCTGAATCGGCGCCAATCTGCTGACATATTCACAGACAGCATCTTCCCGGTCTGCCGAACATGGTCCGATGATTACAAGAAAACGGTCGTCTTTTCCTGAAATGATATCAGAGATCATGCGGTCTCTTTCTTTTTTTATTTCAGCAAGCTCAGTCGGAACGGGATGCATTTCCTTTACGACCGCAGGAGTTGGAAGCTCCCTGACAAAATGAAAACTCATAAATATTCTCCTTTATAGAAATTAAAATAAACAATTTTTAGACGCCATCTATTTTACATGAGGGGTTTTTATTTGTCAAACTGCATCTGAAAAATCTGAAAGAATTTCTAAAAATAACTTGTCGAACATATGAGAATCAGGTATAATAATGCTGCATTTAAAAAAGACAAGCATGAAATAAAAACAAGCAAAAACAGTCAAAAATATGAGAGGTGGCTTTCAGATATGTATTATGGAACGATCAAAACAACAGATATTGCAAATGGAATCGGCGTAAGGGTAACTTTGTTTGTATCTGGATGCACGCATCATTGTAAGGGATGTTTTCAGCCTGAAACATGGGATTTTAAGTACGGAAGCCCCTATACAAAAGCTACGCAGCAGCACATTTTAAATGCACTGAATCATGACTATATCAAAGGGCTGACACTGCTTGGCGGTGAGCCGTTTGAACCGGAAAATCAAAGGGAATTAGTAAAGCTTTTGCGGCATGTCAAATCGCATTTTCCTCAAAAAGATATTTGGTGCTATACCGGATATACTTATGAGACAGATTTAATTGAGGACAGTCGTGCCAGATGTGAGGTAACGGATGAAATGCTTTCTATGATAGACGTACTTGTAGATGGTGAATTTCATGAGAACGAGAAAAATATCAGCCTTCGTTTTCGTGGATCTGAAAACCAGCGATTGATCGATTTGCCTAAAACAAAGCAGCAGAAAAAAATAATATTGTTAGAAATTTAGTCTTTTCTTTTTGGAAAAAACATGTTATAATATATATTAGTTTTTGCAACCGTAGTCTAACGGATAGAACGCAGGACTCCGACTCCTGTAATGTGGGTTCGATTCCCGCCGGTTGCATTTTTCTGACTAATCGACCGTTATACGGCGTCTTCGTATAGTTAATTACCTAATTTTAACAATTCAGAACAATTTCACGAAAATTTCAATAGACAGACAAGGAGGCAGTCAATGGCAGCCAAAAATTCAAATAAAAATGATAATAACTTGGGTTTTAATATAGATTCTATTAAAAATATCTGTTCCAAATATAAAAAATACATAGCGACAGGTGCAATGCTTATACTATTGGCGGTTGTAGTTTCGACATCGCAAAAGGCAAGTGGGAGTAAGGATCCGGCAGAAACGAAAGAGATACAGGATACCAAATCAGATGATGGAAATAACACACAGGAGGTTGAAGTTAACGCATATCCACAGATTAACGCACTGTTTGAAGAATATTATAAATCTTATGCAAAAGGAGATACGAAAGCAATTGAAAAAATCGCATTTCCTATTTCAGATACGGAAAAAAGCTATATACAAAGCTATAGTAAGTGTATAGAATCCTATGAAGATATTAATTGTTATACAAAAAATGGCGCTGCAGAAGGTGAGTATGCAGTAATTGTAGTTACTCAGATGAAATTTCCGGATATTTCATCGACAGCGCCGGAAATGGCGAGTTTTTATGTCCGCCGAGATGAAAAGGGGAATTTTTATATAGACAACGCGTACAGCTCTTTTAATCAGGATTATAAAGAAAATTCCATGGACGTCCAAATCAATACGCTGCTTACAGAGTTTGGCGAAGATGAGGATATCATTGCGATGCAGAAAGATGTCTGGAAAGAATTGGACAAAGCCGTTGAAAAAGATGAAGACTTGAATACAATGGTTTATACAACAATGCCGAATACACTTGCAGAATGGGTGGCTAGTTTCAGTCCGCAGACAACGGCAGATGACGAAAAGGGTAACGGCGAAAAAGACGACAGTAAGAAGGACAATGAGCAAAACGATAATGATAAAAACGATGATGATAAAAACACGAATGAAGATCATGAACAGCCGGATGTAAATGATAATGAACAAAACGACGAGAATGATGAAAACAATGGCAATGATGGATCAAAGGACGATGCGAATACATCTGAAAAGACAAGAACCGCATATGCAAAAACAAAAGTAAATATGCGTGAAAAACGCAGTACGGACAGTGAGATTTTACAGACATTAAACGCCGGCACAAAAGTTACGATTCACGGAACAAGCAAAGACGGCTGGTTTAAAGTGACATGTAAAGGGAAAACAGGATATATCAGTAAAGAGTACATTGTATCAGATCCGTCTAAAGTTCAGGTACAGAAACGTACCGCATATGCAAAAACAAAAGTAAATATGCGTAAGAAACAGAGTACGGACAGTGATGTTGTACAGACATTAAACGCCGGCACAAAAGTTATGATCTATGGAAAGAGTAAAGACGGCTGGTTCAGAGTCAGAAGCAAAGGTAAGTTTGGATATGTGAAGAAAGAATATATTGTATCCAGCAAATCGAAAGTCGAAAAAGACGACACATCACAGGATCATACAACATCGACATCGACTTCTTATCTGAACGAGGGCGACAGGATTACGCTGACGGATTCTGTAAACATTCGTACATCTATGAGTGAGACTGCAGACCGGGTAGGGCTTGCCTATCAGGGAGACGTTGTTACAGTCATTATGAGTTATGCAGAAGGCTGGACAAAAGTATCATGGAATGGACAGACCGGATATGCAAAGACAGAGTATTTGCGGTAATGTAACATTGCGGTTTCAGGATTCATAATTTTATTGAGAAATTTAGATTTCAAAGCGGTTGCTGTATTTGCTAAAGCCGGTATCCGGCACGATGCGGCATCCGCTTTTTCCTTGTCATTATTTTATTTGGAAATATTTGCCGGAGAATCATTATATTATAAGCGATTGCATTAAAATATGAATGAGGAAATACAAAATGAAATGTAAAAAAGAGATGTCATTTTAATATGGAAGAGTTTAATATGGAAGAAAAAGAAGAAGAAAAAATAAGAATCAATAAATATTTAAGCGCTGCCGGCGTCTGTTCCAGAAGAGAAGCAGACCGTCAGATTGCAGCCGGAAATGTACGGATTGGAGATGCGATTGCCCGGATCGGAGATCTTGTAATGCCCGATATGCCGGTCTATTATCAGGGCAGGCTGGTAGAAGCAGAAGAAGAACCTGTTTTGCTCGTTGTGAACAAACCAAAAGGGATTGTCTGTACGGCACAAAAAAAAGAAAAAGATAATATTATAGATTTTTTGCATTATCCAAAACGCATTTATCCGATTGGCAGATTAGATAAGCAGTCAGAAGGTTTAATTTTAATGACGAACAGGGGTGACTTTGTAAATAAGATTATGCGATCCGGCAATCGTCATGAAAAAGAATATCTTGTGACCGTTCATAAAACGGTATCCGATTCGTTTTTGCGGGCATTGGCAGAGGGCGTTCCGATATTAGATACCATGACAAGAAAATGTAAGGTGGAACGTATCGGAAAAAGAAGTTTTCGCATGGTGCTCACACAAGGAATGAATCGGCAGATTCGCAGAATGTGTGAATATTTTGATTATCGTGTGGTTAGCCTAAAGAGAGTAAGAATTATGAATATCCGTTTGGGAGACCTTCCGACAGGATCTTATCGGAAAGTCACGCCCGAGGAGTTAAAACGGCTGGAGCAAATGCTGGAAAATTCTTCGAATGATACGGTAAGATTCGAAAGCAGCGCGATAGACCGGCAGCTTTGGGAGGAAGAAGAATGAATCCAATGGACAGATACAAACAACTAACACAACTGATTCGCAAACATATGGAATATTATTACGATCAGGATGATCCCCAGATTACAGATCACGAATATGATGAGCTGATGCAGGAACTAAAAGCGATCGAAAAGGAACATCCCGAGTTTGTAACGCCGGACTCGCCTTCCCAGCGGGTAGGCGGCAGTGCGAAACGGGAGGCCGGAGTGCTTGTGCGTCATAATGTGCCTATGCTGAGCCTTCAGGATGTATTTTCCAAAGAGGAAGTGTTTGAGTTCGTAGCTGATATGCAAAAGCAACTGGAAGATCCGGAGTTTGTTGTAGAATATAAAATAGACGGGCTTTCTCTTGTGCTGCGCTATGAAGATGGTCTGCTGAAGCTGGCAGAGACAAGAGGAGACGGCATTAATTTTGGAGAAGATGTAACGGCCAATGCAAGAGTGATAAAAGATGTGAAAAAGAAGCTGAAACAGCCGCTTTCGTATTTGGAAATTCGTGGTGAAGTTTATATGACAAATGCGGATTTTGAACGGGTAAACGAACGGCAGGAGCTTGCAGGAAAGCGGCTGTTTGCCAATCCGAGAAACTGCGCCGCAGGAACGCTGCGGCAGTTAGATACGGCCGTGACAAAAGAGCGTGGACTTTCTATGTTTGTTTTTAATATCCAGCAGGAAAGCGGCGGTGATTTTAAGACACATACACAAGGATATGAATATCTGAAAAAACAGGGAATCCCGGTCATTCAGGATTATCGCATCTGTCATACTGCGCAGGAAGTATGGGAAGCGGTTTGCGCGATCGGAGAAAACCGTGGAAATCTGCCTTATGATATTGATGGGGCTGTTGTAAAGCTGAACAGTCTTGCAGACCGCAGGAAGCTTGGGGCAACGTCTAAGGCGCCAAGATGGGCCGTTGCCTATAAATATCCACCGGAAGAAAAAATAGCAAAAATATTAGATATCGAAGTATCGGTAGGGCGTACAGGAAGGATTACCCCGACAGCTATTTTTGAACCGGTGCGCTTATGTGGAACGACGGTTTCTCGGGCAACGCTTCATAATCAGGACTTTATTGACCAGTTAGATGTTGGAATTGGGGATTATGTAAAAGTCTATAAGTCGGGAGAGATTATTCCAAAGATTCGGGAAGTGGTAAAAGAACGAAGAGACGATCATGTACAGAGGTTTCATTTACCGGAAATCTGCCCGGTCTGCGGCACAAAGACCGTCCGGGAAAAAGATACGGCAGATATCAAATGTCCGTCGCCGAATTGTCCATCTCAGGTTGAACGCAGAATTATAAATTTTGTCAGCAGAGATGCTATGGATATCAAAGGATTTGGCAGCGTATATATTGAAGATTTGGTTAGACGCGGGTTTATCCGGGACATTGCAGATATTTTTGTGCTCAAAGAGCATCGGACGCAGATGATTGAAGAAGGAATCATTGGTAAAGAAAAAAATACAGATAAATTGCTGGATGCCATCGAAGGCGCAAAGCAGCGGGATGCATATCAGCTGTTAACAGGCTTTGGCATTCCAAACGTTGGCAAGGCCGCGGCAAAAGCGGTAATGAAACAGTTCGGTACGATAGAAAATCTGGCAGCAGCAAGCGTGGAACAGCTTGTAGAAGTACCGGATATCGGAGAGGTGAGTGCGGGCTGCATCCAAAGGTTTTTTCAAGATGCGTCAAATCAGGAAATGATTCGCAGGTTGAAAGAAGAAGGCGTCAATATGGCATGTATCCGGCAGGAAGGCGAGAGTGACCGGTTCGCGGGAATGACGTTCGTAATTACCGGCACTCTGCCAAATATGGAGCGCAAACAGGCGGCAGAGCTCATTGAGCGTAACGGAGGGAAAGTATCCGGTTCTGTGTCAAAGAAGACAACCTATCTGCTTGCAGGGGAAAATGCCGGAAGCAAACTTACAAAAGCAGATGCTTTGGGCGTTCACGTAATCAGCGAAGAAAAGCTGCTCGAAATGCTAAAGGAGTAAAAACAGTTACCAGAGGACGCTTCAGCAGCCTAGTGCTCCATCCGGCCAGAAATTAGAGTTTATTACAGCCTGATTCACATCATTGCTGCGTTAAAATTTCTAGTCGATGGAACCACATCGCCGTCAAAATTTTGCCTTGCACTGAGGTGAATCAGTCAGTACTAAACTCTAATTTCTGGCCGGATGGAGCACTAGCCGGAAAGCAGAGACTGATGTTTGTTCCAGTAATCTTCACGACGGATATACTGGTCATTGAGCCAGTCGGCGATGACGGCAATACTGTCTTCTGTAAAAGCAAATGTTTTTGACTGTTTCAAGTCGTCGGCAGTTTTTTCAAAACATAACGGGCCGGGAAAAATCCATACTTGAAAGACATCTGTATCATTTTCTTTTGCTTTTTCAATATAAAACCGCATTCCTTTCATGCTGCCGGAATAAGGTGATTTTTTATAATACGGAAGATGAAACAGATCTGTGCTTTTTATCATGGTAAGCCTCCTGAGTGATTTGAAATTTTGTAACAGTTCAGGTAGGTCTGCACATTTACTGTGCTGACCGTATAAAAATGTAGTGGTTTCCAGGTATCCGGCCCATCGCAAAGCGATTTC
>CAJUBQ010000063.1 GCA_910584595.1 uncultured Eubacterium sp. | reverse complement strand
AGCCAGGGCGAATTAGGCGCCGCGTCCGTCCGGCGCCACAACTTAAATGTAGAATACTTAGGGATTCTTACGTTCTGGAAACCGGAACAATGAGACAGGGCCGATTTCCTCATCCAGCGTCCGGGAGGCCCAAAAGCAACACTTTGTCTAAACTGTTGCTTTATTACTTGCCCCACCCCGTGAAAAGTAACAGTAACTGAAAGTAAAACAATATTTTCTAAGGCCAATATTCGTATACGATCGATGGATTTTTGCCATTGCTCACAGAAAAAAGGGGATAGAATGCCCGGCTCGTTGTGAAATATGTAGAAAAATTAAATTTCACAATAGAAACACTTGTATTTTGATTCAATATTAGCGAAAATAAAAGACAGAGTTTATTTACAGTTCAGCCTCAGGCAGAAACAGGAGAGAGAATGGAATGACAAAACAGGTAGCAGGAGTCCGTTCGGGAAATGGGGGTTTTGCGCATAAGCCGGTCCATCCGCTGAACGGCGCATTTGCAGGCGTCCATCAAAATAAACCGGAATTGCATAGACCGGAAAGAAAAACAGAGCTATTAAAATCAGAATTCAAAAGACCGGAATCAAAAAATTCGGAATCAAAAAAACCGGAATTTCTAAAAGCGGAATTAAAGAAAGCAGAATCGAAAAAGCCGGATTTGCAACAGTCTGCCGTGAGCCAGAATCAATCGGATTTACACATGCAAGAGCAACATACGATCAAAAGTCCGTCTGAACAGGCATCCGAAAAAATCATACAAAAACAGCATGAATTCGAAATGTGGCGCAAACAGGAAACGGAGCGTCTGGAGACAGGGCAGCAGAATTTACGCAGACAGACACGTCAGATTGAGCAGGAACGTATCCAGCTGAATATTGAAAAAGCGCATTTTTATCGTCAGCAGGAGTTTCAGGAGACAAAGAAGAAACATGAAGAACATCTGCTGGAAATGAAGCGGCAGATTTTGGAAGGGGAACTGTACAAGCTTGCGGAAGAAAAGAAGCAGTTTGAACAGAAAAAGAGTTTTTACGATCAGGTAGAAGCTTATCAGAAAGAGGATATCCGTACAAAGCCGTCTTCCATACATGGGACAATGTTTTTTGCAGGAGTCAACAGCCAAAGCTCTCTGAAAAAGCGGTACAAAGATTTATTAAAAATCTATCATCCGGATAATAAATGCGGGGATACGGATGCGATTCAGGAAATTAACCGGGAATATCAACGTCTGATGGCAAAGCTGCAGGGGTAGGATCCATAAACATAAAATAGAAAGGCAGAATATTATGAAATGGAACAAATATACGATCTTAACAACGACAGCAGCTGAAGATGTAATCAGCGCGATGCTGGGAGAACTTGGCGTCGAAGGGGTTGAGATTGAAAATCATGTGCCGTTAACAGAGCAGGAAACCGGTGGAATGTTTATTGATTTCCCTCTGGAGCTGCCGCCGGATGATGGCACAAGCAAAGTCAGTTTTTATCTGGATGCCGGGCAGGATGATACAAAGCTGCTGGAGCAGGTGTATGCGGCGCTGGAGGAAGAAAAACAGTATTTGGATATTGGTTTGGGCACGATTACAAAGGAACAGACCGAAGATGTCGATTGGATGAACAATTGGAAGCAGTTCTTTCAGTCTTTTACGATTGGCAATATATTAATTAAGCCAACCTGGGAACAGTTAAAAACAGAAGATAAAGATAAAATTCTTATAGAGATCGATCCCGGAATCTCTTTTGGGACGGGAAAGCATGAAACGACCAGACTATGTATCATACAGATGCAAAAGTATATGAAGCTGCTGCAGGATACCGTGAAGGAAGAGGGCCTGCGTGTGCTTGATGTGGGCTGCGGCAGCGGGATTTTGTCGATCGTTGCGTTAAAGCTTGGCGCTGCACATGTCACAGGCATTGATATCGATGAAAATTGTATCACGTCTTCTACGGAGAATATGCAGGTCAATCATCTGGACGATTCTTTGTGGAATTTTTACTGCGGCAATCTGCTGGAAGATGAAAAGATGCAGCAGCAGGAAGGAAGAGGCGGTTATGATCTTGTAACAGCAAATATTTTAGCGGATGTAATTATTCCAATGGCGCCTTTGCTTATGAAATGTCTGAAAAAGGACGGCATTTTGATTACATCCGGGATTATTGACTTTAAACAGCAGGAAGTCCAAAAAGCGCTGACGGAGGCCGGCTTTGAAGCGCTTGAGGCAAATGTTGACGGAGAATGGGTAAATCTTACGGCACGAGCAAAAAAATAGGAAGGTAGCGGCATTGTGTATCAGTTTTTTGTAAAAGAAGAACAGGTAGGAAAAGATTTTATTACGATTACAGGGTCAGATGTGAATCATATGAAAAATGTGCTGCGGATGAAGCCTGGTGAGATCGTACGTATCAGCAGTACGGCCGGGCATGATTACAAGTGCGGCGTTTTGGAACTGACAGATACATTTGTGCAGCTGGATATTCTGGATGCGGGAGTTGCGGGTACGGAACTGGCAAATAAGATTTTTTTATTTCAGGCGATTCCCAAAGGGGATCGTATGGAATATATAATACAAAAAGCTGTGGAACTGGGCGTTTATGAAATTATTCCTGTTTCCATGAAATATTGTGTTGTGAAACTGAATCAGAACAAAGCGCAGGCAAAGACAAAGCGTTGGCAGGCAATTGCTGAGAGCGCGGCAAAACAGTCAAAACGCAGCCGGATTCCAAGCGTACACCCGGTCATGGATTTTGGACATGCAGCCGCTTATGCGATGGAATGTGAATGCCGTCTCGTACCATATGAAAATGAATGTGGGATGCAGCCTACAAGGAAAGCGCTGCAGTCGGTCAAAGCCGGAGAAAGTATCAGCGTTATGATCGGGCCGGAAGGAGGATTTGCGTCGGAAGAGATTGACGCCTTAAGAGAGCATATGCAAGTCATTTCTCTTGGAAAACGGATTCTTCGGACAGATACGGCAGCGGTAACGATGCTGTCGGCGCTGATGCTGCATTTGGAAATGATGGAACCGTAATCTTTTGGCAGGAGTATACAATGATGGAAGCATATTTAGATCATTCAGCGACAACGAGATGTTCCGAACGCGTGCAGAAAATGGTATGTGCGGCAATGGATGAGGCATATGGCAACCCTTCCTCCATGCACAAAAAAGGAATGGAGGCGGAACACTATGTTCGCGAAGCGGCGCAAAAAATAGCAAAGACGTTAAAAGTCTCGGAAAAAGAGATTATTTTTACTTCCGGAGGTACGGAGTCTAATAATCTTGCATTGATTGGGGCGGCAATGGCTAACCGGCGCAGCGGAAACCGTTTAATTACGACACAGATAGAACATCCGTCTGTTTTAAATACAATGGAATATTTGCGGGAACAGGGATTCGAGGTCATTTACCTCCCGGTAGATCAAAAGGGCGTGGTTTTACTGGACGCGCTGCGGGAAGCATTAGATCCTGAGACGATTCTTGTTTCTATGATGCAGGTGAATAATGAGATTGGTTCTGTTCAGCCAATAGCGGAAGCGGCAAAGATCATTCATGAGAACAATGCCAGGACGTTATTTCATGTAGATGCGGTACAGTCTTATGGTAAAATGCCAATCCGCCCAAAAACATTGGGGATTGACCTGCTGTCAGTGAGCGGGCATAAAATACATGGCCCAAAAGGCGTAGGATTTTTGTATCGGAAAGAAAAGACAAAACTAAAACCGATATTATTTGGCGGCGGGCAGCAGTACGGTCTTCGTTCCGGTACGCATAATGTTCCGGGTATTGCAGGAATTGGTGAAGCGGCGGCGGAAGCTTATGAAAATCTGGAGCAAAAAATCGCCGGTTTGTATGAATTAAAAGACCGTCTGATCGCAAAGACGGCAGCTATCGATGGGATTGTGGTTAATGGTGACGCGGGGCGGGACAGTGCGCCGCATATTTTGAATTTGTCTGTTTTGGGCGTACGCAGTGAGGTAATGCTCCATGCATTAGAGGAATATGGCATTTACGTGTCTGCCGGTTCTGCATGCGCTTCCAACCATCCGCAGCCATCCCGTACGCTTACGGCGCTTCATTTGACGCCGGAACGGATAGAATCGGCGCTTCGTTTTAGTTTTTGCTGCGGCACACAGATGGGCACGAAGACGGAAGAAATTGATTATGCAGCCGATAAGCTGGCGGAGTTAACGACGAAGCTGCGCAGATATGCAAGGCATTAAGGAACTGTGAAAAAATAACTTTAGCAAGTTACGCAGGAGTTAAAAAATAAATATGGCGTAAAAATCAGAATCAGAAATCAGAATCAGAAATCAGAAGGAAAGGATACATCTATGTATCAGGCATTTTTAATCAAATACGGCGAGATCGGCGTCAAGGGCAAAAACCGTCATATTTTTGAAGATACGCTTGTCAGCCAGACGGCAAATGCTTTAAAATCAGTGGACGGCGCATTTACGGTACGGAAAGAAAACGGCAGAATCTATGCAGAAGCGCAGGCGGAGTTTGACTTTGCGGAGACAGTGGAAGCACTTACATGTGTATTTGGAATTGTCGGTATCTGTCCGGTTGTGTTAGTGGAAGACGAAGGCTTTGAAAAACTGGCGGAGACAGTCATTTCCTATGTGCAGAAAGCATTTCCACGACACGATGTTACGTTTAAGGTAGTGACAAGGCGGGCCAGAAAAAATTATCCAATGGAATCGATGGAAGTAAGCGCTGCATTGGGAGAACGGCTTTTGGAAGCATTTCCGCAATTAAAAGTCGATGTGCATAATCCGCAGATTACGCTTCATGTAGAAATACGCAATAAAATCAATCTGTATTCACAGGTCATTCCGGGGCCGGGTGGAATGCCGGTAGGTACGGCCGGGCGTGCGATGCTGCTGCTATCCGGAGGAATTGACAGTCCTGTCGCCGGCTATATGATCGCAAAGCGCGGGGTTAAAATCGATGCCGTATATTTTCATGCACCGCCCTATACGAGTGAGCGGGCAAAGCAAAAAGTCGTAGACCTGGCGAAAGAGATAGCGAAATATGCCGGGCCGATTCGGCTGCATGTTGTGAATTTTACGGAAATCCAGCTCTATATTTATGACAAATGTCCGCATGACCAGCTGACGATCATCATGCGGCGCTATATGATGAAGCTCGCAGAGCATTTTGCGGCGGAAGATGAGGACTTAGGATTAATAACCGGAGAAAGTATCGGGCAGGTTGCCAGCCAGACGATGCAGTCTATGGCTGTGACCAATGAAGTATGTACAATGCCGGTTTACCGTCCGCTCATAGGGTTTGATAAACAGGATATTGTAGATATTGCGCAAAAAATAGGGACGTATGAGACGTCAATTTTACCGTTTGAGGACTGTTGTACGATCTTTGTCGCCAAACATCCGGTCACAAAACCAAACTTGAAATCTATTTTGAAATCTGAAACACATTTGAAAGAAAGGATAGAAGCGTTATTTCAGGAAGCAGTAGATACTGCACAGACAATTCGGGTGGAAGCTTGAAAAAGCCCGCGCCTTTTGGGCGGGCTTTCTGGCGTACGTGACAAAGTTTTTGCTGCCGTAAGCGTATGATTTGGTGTTATGCAGCCAGATAAGGTTTGATAACTTCTAAAATCGCATCAAGCTCTTCTTCTGCATGAATCGCCAGATCAATCGGTTTGGAAAGATCCAGGCTGAAAATGCCCATAATTGATTTTGCATCAATCACATATCTTCCGGAAATCAGATCAAAGTCATAATCAAACTGTGTGATTGCATTTACGAAAGATTTTACCTTGTCGATAGAATTTAACGAAATCTGTACGGTTTTCATTATGTAACCTCCTTTTGGTCATAGTATTCAGATGATACTTCATCAAATTTTATAGTAACGTTTTTAATTCAAAAAGTCAATATATGAGAAAAGAAAAGAGTAGAAAACTATGAAACGAGCAGCGCTTCACAACCTTGGCTGCAAAGTAAATGCTTATGAAACGCAGGCTATGCAGCAGCTTTTAGAACAGGCAGGCTATGAAATTGTCGCATTCCATGAAAAAGCAGATGTCTATGTTATCAATACGTGTTCGGTAACGAACATTGCAGACCGCAAATCCAGACAAATGCTGCATCGTGCGCGCCGGCAGAATCCGCAAGCTGTCATAGTGGCTGCCGGCTGCTATGTGCAGGCCAAAGACCCGGATGTTTTAGAAGATGGAATTGCAGACATTATTCTTGGCAATAATAAAAAAGAGCATCTGATTGTAATGCTGGAGGAATATCAAAGACAGCATGCGCCTGTCACAGATATGGAAGATATCAATGCAGGAAAGCAGTCTTATGAAAGGCTGTTTATCAGCCGGACAGCAGAGCATACAAGGGCGTTTATTAAAATTCAGGATGGATGTAATCAATTTTGCAGTTATTGTGTGATCCCCTATGCAAGGGGAAGGGTGCGCAGCAGACTGCCTTCTGATATTTTAAAAGAAGTGCAGAGTTTGGCGCAAAACGGCTGTAAGGAAGTCGTATTAACAGGGATACATCTCAGTTCTTACGGAACGGATTTCGAGGAAAAAGAAGTATACGGAAGCGATTTGTATACAGACGATGCAGACGCCAAAGATTTGTATGCAAAAAGGCGGCCCGGGTTCTATCTGCTGCAGTTGATTTCGCAGATTCATAAAGTCGCAGGAATTTGCAGGATTCGGCTTGGATCTTTAGAGCCAGGCATTATTACCGAAGAATTTGTCCGTACGCTTGCCGGAATGGAAAAAATTTGCCCGCATTTTCACCTGTCGCTGCAAAGTGGCTGTGATACAGTGCTAAAACGTATGAACCGCAAATATTGTTCCAAACAATATGAGCAAAAATGTCGGATATTGCGTGAATATTTTTCAAATCCGGCAATTACGACAGATGTGATCGTTGGGTTCCCGCAGGAAACAGAAGAGGAATTTTTACAGACGAAACGGTTTTTGGAACAGATACATTTTTATGAGATGCATATTTTCAAATATTCCAAAAGAGAAGGGACAAAAGCAGCTGTCATGGACGGACAGATACCGGAACCGGTCAAGACAGCGCGCAGCGCACAGCTGATTGCACTGGGCGAACAAATGTCCGCACAATATAGAGAACAGTTTATCGGAGCGGAAAAAAGCGTGCTTTTGGAAGAAGATTTTGTGTATGATGGAAGAAGGTATGAGACAGGATATACAAAAGAATACTTAAAAATTGCGGTCGCATCGGATAAAAAACGCTCAAATTGTGTAGTAAGAGGTAAAATCACCGGACATTTGATACAGGATATTTATCTTATGGTTGAATTTTAGCGTCGAGTATATTAAAATAGAAAAAGAGTAGCGCTTTGGATGAAGCAAACGAAAGAAGCAGGAATGAGGTCGTGAAAAATGCAGGATAAAAGTAATACACAATTTTTCAGAGTGGAGAAGGAACCGGAAATTCAGGTAAAGGACATTATTGAGCATGTATATCGTTCTTTGAGCGAAAAAGGCTATAATCCTTTGAACCAGATCGTAGGGTATATTATGTCCGGTGATCCGACTTATATTACAAGTCACAATAATGCCAGAAGCATGGTCATGAAAGTGGAGCGTGATGAACTGGTAGAAGAGATACTCAAAGAGTATATCAAAGTGAATTTCCAGTAAATATGCAAAAGCAGCAGTCCGGTGATCCGATCAGGCACAGTCCGGCCTGTCTGGAATATAGAATAGCAGGAGGTATGAGATTATGCGGATCATGGGACTGGACTTTGGCTCAAAGACAGTAGGCGTAGCGGTAAGTGATCCGCTGCTTGTAACAGCACAATCTATAGAAACGATTTTTCGGAAATCCCCGCACAAGCTTCGGCAGACGCTTTCACGAATTGAAGAGCTGGTTGCCGAATATGAGGTGGAGAAAATTGTGCTTGGCTATCCGAAGCATATGAATAATTCGGAAGGAGAGCGCTGCGAAAGGACACAGGAATTTTGCCGTTTGCTCAGGCAGAGGACAGGACTTACAGTGATATTGTGGGACGAGCGGCTTACGACGGCTGCGGCGCAGCAGATTATGATGGAAAGCGGTGTTCGTCGCGAAGACCGCAAGGAATATGTAGATAAAATTGCTGCAGGGCTGATTTTGCAGGGGTATCTCGATTTCATTCAAAGCGGGCAGGCTGATGATGCAGCAAATACGGAGTAACCAAAAGTACGGCAGAACAGGAATCTATAACAGGACCAGTACAATCAAACGATGCAGTAACAGGCCGGCATGCCTGAGCTGTTACAATGACAGGGAACAGAAAGGAACAGAAACATGGACGATTTAATGCGCGAAGTAGAACAAATGACATCAGGAGAACCAAAATACGAAAAAATATCGTTTTACGACGAGGAACAGGATGGTTTCGCAGAATTTTTTATTTTAGAGCGTACAAAAGTAAACGGAGCGGAGTATCTGCTTGCTTCCCAGGAGCTGAATCAGGATTCAGATGGGTATATTTTTAAAGTGGTTGCGGAACATGAAGCAGAAGGTGACGAAGCATCTATGGAGTTAGAGCTGGTGGAAGATGATACGGAGCTGGAAGCAGTCGGCAAAGTATTTGCAGAGCTGTTGAGTGATGACATGAATATAGAAATTTAAAAGGAGATTAACAGGTGGCGGAATCAAAATTAAAGATCATTCCATTGGGCGGATTAGAACAAATTGGAATGAACATTACTGCCTTTGAATATGGAGACAGTATTATTGTTGTGGATTGCGGATTGTCATTCCCTGAGGACGATATGCTTGGAATCGATCTTGTAATCCCTGACATTACGTATTTAAAAGAAAATATTGAAAAAGTAAAAGGATTTTTTATTACCCATGGGCATGAGGATCACATTGGTGCGATTCCGTATGTACTCAAAGAGATCAACGTCCCGATCTATGCGACAAAACTGACCGTTGGAATTATTGAGCATAAGCTGCGTGAGCATGATCTGATGCGTGTTGTGAAGCGTAAAATCGTAAAATACGGCCAGCATATTAATCTTGGATGTTTTCGTGTAGAATTTATCAAAACAAACCATAGTATTCAGGACGCGGCAGCATTGGCAATTTATTCGCCGGCGGGCGTTGTGATTCATACGGGCGACTTTAAAGTCGACTATACACCGGTATTTGGAGATGCCATTGATTTACAAAGGCTTGGTGAGATCGGCAAAAAAGGAGTGCTTGCATTGATGTGCGACAGTACAAATGCAGAGCGGGCCGGATTTACGATGTCAGAAAAAACAGTTGGAAAAGTGCTTGACTCGATATTTACAGATCATAAAAACAACCGGATTATTGTGTCCACGTTTGCATCCAATGTAGACCGCGTGCAGCAGATTATTAACTGTGCTTATAATCATGGCAGAAAAGTTGTGATTGAAGGACGCAGTATGGTTAATATTATCAGCACAGCGACTGAGCTGGGGTATATTAATATCCCTGAACACACGTTAATTGACATTGAACAGCTCAAAGATTATCCGGATGAGCTGACCGTGTTAATTACGACCGGGAGTCAGGGTGAATCAATGGCTGCGTTATCCCGTATGGCGAGCGGAATGCACAGAAAAGTATCCATTAAGCCAAATGACCTGATCGTTTTAAGCTCCAGTCCGATTCCGGGCAATGAGAAGGCAGTTACAAAGATTATTAATGAATTATCGATGAAAGGCGCAGAAGTGATATTCCAGGATGTGCACGTATCCGGTCATGCATGTGCGGAAGACATTAAGCTGATTTATTCTCTCGTGCATCCGAAATATGCAATCCCGGTGCATGGGGAGTACAAGCATTTAAAAGCACAGGCAAAAATTGCTGAAGAGCTTGGCGTTACCAAAGACAATATTTTTATTTTGTCGACCGGAGATGTGCTGGAGCTGGATGAAAGCTGTGCGAAAGTCACCGGCAGGGTTCATGTCGGTGATGTAATGGTAGACGGTCTTGGCGTCGGTGATGTCGGAAACATTGTATTAAGAGACCGTCAGCATTTAGCGGAAGAAGGAATTATTATCGTAGTATTGACGCTGGACAGCGCTTCCGGCATGGTAGTGGCAGGGCCGGATATTGTATCCAGAGGATTTGTCTATGTCAGAGGTTCGGAAAGCCTGATGGATGAAGCAAGACATATCTTAAACGGAACGATGGATCATTGTATGGACAAGCATATTACAGACTGGGGCAGAATTAAGACAGATATTAAGGATGCGCTTGGTGATTTTGTATGGAAAGAAATGAAACGCCGTCCAATGATTATTCCAATTATTATGGAAGTGTAAACTTGTAAATGATAATATTAAACAGTAACGCGCTGTTTACGGTATCAGATTCGGTTTTCAGCAAAAAACGGGAATGTGGAGGAGAAAAGGGCCAGATTATGAGTCAGATAAATGAAGCATTAGAAGGATTAATCCAGGCAATTTGGGAAGGCGAAGAATATAAACGCTATCAGGAAATACGTGCGAAGGTACATGAGCAGCCGGAACTGGAGCAAAGAATCCATGCGTTCCGTAAGAAAAATTACGAAGTCCAAAACCGGGCAAACGAACGGGCGCTGTACGATCAGGTAGACGGACTGGAACGCGAGGGCATTGAGTTCCGTAAGGATCCGCTTGTGAATGAATACCTGAATGCAGAACTTGGAATCTGCAGGCTGTTTCAGCGAATTAACTGGGAGCTTGTGCAAAATATGGATTTTGATCTGGGATTTGTAATCGATTAAAAGAAGGGAAGCCTTATCATGAGTGCCAGTAAAATTGTAATGAGGCTTGTAAGTATCAGCTTTACGGTGTTGCTTTTTCTGATGGTTGTGTATGGGCTGTATCAACTTGGACTTCGTTCATACAGTTATGGCTATCGTATTTTTGCGGAGCCTCCGGTGACAGCAGGAGAAGGGAGCGACAAGCTTGTACAGATTAAAAACTCGATGAGTGATTCGGATATTGCAAAGCTGTTGGAAGGAAAGGGACTGATCAGAGATCAGTGGTTATTCGTCCTGCAGTTAAAATTATCCGGTTATAGCGGCAAACTCATATCCGGTTATTACACACTGAATACTTCAATGACAGCGGATGAGATGATGCAGATCATGAGTCAGGAAACGGCAGAAGATACGGAGCAGGAAAAATCACAATGATTGTAAATGAAAGATTCACAGCCTATAGCAACTCACTGGATCGTGGAAATACGCAGCTGTTAGATGAGATCGAGGCAGAGGCATTGCGCACAGATGTGCCGATTATCCGAAAAGAAACACAGATATGTCTGAAACTGTTTTTATCACTTAAAAAGCCGGGGCGCATTTTAGAAGTAGGCACAGCAGTAGGTTTTTCAGCGATATTCCTGAAAACGTATAATCCGGTGGAATGTACGATTACTACGATAGAAAATTATGAAAAACGGATTCCGATTGCCCGCGCGAATTTCAAACGGGCGGGCATGGAAGATTCCATTACGCTGGTGGAAGGAGATGCTGCGGATGTGCTGCCGCAGCTGTGCGGTACTTACGATCTGATATTTATGGATGCTGCGAAGGGGCAGTATATTCATTTTTTGCCGCATGTGATGCGCCTGTTAAGTGTGGACGGTATGCTGATCTCAGATAATATTTTGCAGGACGGAGATATTATTGAGTCCAGATTTGCGGTGATCCGCCGCAATCGTACGATACACAAACGGATGCGCAGATATTTGTATGAACTGACGCATCATAAGCAGCTTGTAACGGCTGTATTTCCGGTAGGGGATGGGATTACAGTGAGCAGTAAAAAAATATAAGGCGGCAGCATTGATCGAATGTCTGTTGCCAGAGATGATTAGGAGACAGTAATGAGACGTCCGGAATTGTTAGTTCCTGCAGGCAGTTTGGAAGCACTGAAAATAGCAGTAATATATGGCGCAGATGCCGTATATATTGGAGGAGAATCATTTGGGCTGCGTGCAAAGGCAAAAAATTTTACATTGGAAGAAATGGCACAGGGCATAGCATTTGCACATGCACATCAGGCGAAAGTATACGTAACGGCAAATATTTTTGCGCACAATGAAGATTTGTCCGGTGTGCGGGAATATTTTCAGCAGTTAAAAGAGATACAGCCAGATGCGCTGATTATCTCTGATCCCGGAGTTTTTACGATTGCCGCTAAAGTATGTCCGCAGATTGAGGTGCATATCAGTACACAGGCAAATAATACGAATTATGAGTCTATGTTGTTTTGGCACAGACTGGGGGCAAAGCGTATTGTCTGTGCGCGCGAATTATCGTTAACAGAAATCTGCGATATACGCAGCAGGATACCGGATGAACTGGAACTGGAAGCGTTTGTGCATGGAGCGATGTGTATCTCTTATTCCGGCAGGTGTCTGCTTAGCAGCTATTTTACCGGCAGAGACGCCAATCAGGGAGCCTGCACCCATCCATGCCGCTGGCAGTATGCGGTAGTGGAAGAAAAAAGACCGGGAGAATATTTGCCTGTTTATGAAAACGAGCGGGGAACTTATATTTTTAATTCCAAAGATTTATGTATGATAGAGCATATTCCTGATTTAATACAGGCAGGAATTGACAGCTTTAAAATAGAAGGCCGTATGAAGACAGCGCTTTACATTGCTACTGTGGCAAGGACTTATCGCAGAGCAATTGATGATTACAGAAAAGCGGAGTCTTTGTATGAGCAAAATCTGCCATGGTACCGTACACAGATCGCCAGCGGCGTTTTCCGGCAGTTTACAACAGGCTTTTTTTATGGAAAGCCATCCGAAGAAGCCCAGGTATATGACAGCAATGATTATGTAAAAAATTATACATATCTTGGCATCATAGAAGGCAGCAATGAAGCAGGAGCGTACCGTATCGAACAGAAAAATAAGTTCTCCATAGGAGAACAGATAGAAGTGATGAAGCCGGACGGAACAAATCTTGCGGTAACGGTCCGCTCGATTGCGGATGAAGAAGGAACGGCGATGGAATCCGCACCACATCCGAAACAGGTGTTGTATGTGGATTTGGAATGTATACAGGATCGATCGATACATTTAGATCAATATGATATTCTACGTAGAAAAGAGGAGGACTAACAATGGGAAAGGACAAATATGTAGCATATGTGGGTACGTACACACATGAAAACAGCCTGGGCATTCATATTTATGATGTGGATGTGGAAAATGCAAAGATTGAAGAACGAAAAATGGTTCCAATCAGCAATTCTTCAGATGTGATTATCTCGCACAATGGAAAAATTTTATATTCGATTGCAGATGAAGGTGTGGAAGCGTTTCATATTTTGGAAGACGGAGATCTTGAGAAGATTAATAAGAAATGGATTGGCGGTATGCGGGGCTGCTATCTGGAGTTAGACAGGGAAGACAGATTTTTGTTTGTCGCAGGGTATCACGATGCAAGAGTATCGATGCTGCGTCTGAATAAAGACGGCTCGATTGCAGGCATTGCAGACGGTGTTTTTCACAAAGGAATGGGGCGCTGTATCGCAGAGCGCAATTCCAGACCGCATGTACACTGTGTGAAGGTGACGCCTGACCAGAAGTTTTTGTGTGCAGTGGATGGAGGATTAGACCATATTAAAGTATACCGTCTGGATTATGATGGCGGCCAGCTGATTCATCATGATATTTTAAGATGCCCGTTAGATTCTGCACCGCGTGCCATGCGTTTTAGCAAAGATGGCAAGTATGCTTATGTGTTATGTGAGCTTACAAATGTTGTCAATGTATATCGTTATTATCTGACAGAAAGCGGAAATCCGGAATTTGAAAAAATTCAGACGATTTCGACAGAAGATCCGACAGAAGATGAAATCTGCAGCGCGGCGGCAATGGAATTTTCAGCGGACGGCAATTATTTGTTCTGTACAGACGCCGGCATTAATTCAGTGCTTGTCTTTGAAGTAGATAAACAAACCGGTTTGCTGACACTGATGTGCAATAACCGTATTGGAGGAGAATTTCCGAAAGCGATTGCAGTATTTCCGGATGGGAAAAACTTTATGTGCCTGAATCATGACAGCAATTCCATCGGCATATTCTCGATGAATTATGAAGGAAAATATTTCCTGATGCATGGGAAACCGGTAGAAGTAGAGACCCCAAACTGCGTTTATATTCATAAGTTAAGATAGGCGGACACAAGAGAAAAAGGAGAACAGTTATGGCAGAAAAGTATCGTTTGGTAACAAGAAGTGATTTTGACGGTCTTGTGTGTGCAATGATCTTAAAAGAAATGGATTTGATTGATGATATTAAGTTTGTTCATCCGAAAGATATGCAGGACGGACTTATTCCTGTTACAAACCGTGATATTACAACGAATCTTCCATATGTAGAAGGCGTGCATCTGGCATTCGACCACCATTCCAGCGAAGTGTCTGAGGATGAAGATAAACCGGCATATATCATTGAAGGAGAAGCGCCGTCTGCGGCTCGTGTCGTATATGAATATTATGGCGGAAAAGAGAAGCTGCCGCGTATTTCAGAAGAGATTATGGCGGCGGTTGACAAATCCGATTCTGCACAGTTTGATATGGATGATATTTTAAATCCAAAAGGCTGGACGCTGATGAGCTTTTTGATGGATGCCAGAACCGGGCTGGGACGCTTTCATGAATTTCGTATTTCCAACTATGATCTGATGATGCAGCTCATTGATTTTTGTCTCGAGCATCCGGTAGAGGAAGTGCTGGAGCTGCCGGACGTAAAAGAAAGAGTAGATTTATATTTCAGACAGCAGCAGGATTTTAAAGCACAGCTGAAACGCGTCACAAAGATGAACGGTGATGTAGCGGTTATTTATTTAAAAGATGAGGAGATTATTTATACCGGAAACCGTTTTTTAATCTATGCGCTATTCCCACAGGCAAAGATTTCCGTACATGTGATGTGGGGATTTCGTAAGCAGAATACGGCTGTTACGATCGGAAAATCGATTGTAAACCGTTCTTCACAAATAGATATCGGCGAAATCTGTCATTATTATGGAGGCGGCGGGCACCGAAACGCAGGAACATGCCAGCTGCCAAATGATGAAGTCGACGGTATTCTGCCGGATATTTTAGACCTTCTGAATGAAAAGATTACGCTGAAAACGTTAGATAAGAAAAAAGGGCCGCAGTTTTAAATGTATGGCGCCAGACATCAGCTGCGTCTTAGATTTTGATAAGACAGTATGAAAACTCGCAGAATTGTAGTCTGCGGGTTTTTTATTTTTAGTATTGTGAATCATTCGTCTGATTAGAACATACGATTGCTATTTTATGATAAATCCGATATAATATCTGAGTACAAAAAAGGATGCCGGTACCAGACAGGGGAACGATGATGAATAAAGAGGAATTGCAAAGGCTTGTAAGCCAGTATGAGCGAAATGCAAAAACATATAAAAATGCAAAAGAATATAATGAGCAGGACTGTCGGGATGAGTTTATCAGTCCGTTGCTGGAGTGTTTTGGATGGGATGTGCACAATAAAAAAGGAGCGCCGCCGCAGTATAAGGAAGTTGTTGTGGAAAAATTTTCAAGTCAGAAGGAGCGCCCGGATTATACGCTGACATTAAACGGTGTTTCCAAAATATTTGTGGAAGCAAAAAAACCTTCGGTTGAAATCCGGCTGGAAACTGCTCCGGCCAGGCAGGCCAGAAGCTATGGCTGGAATGCAAAACATAAAATTTCCGTACTGACAAACTTTGAGTATTTGATGATTTATGATACTACAAGCAGACCAAAGGAGGGGGACCTGCCGCATGTATCGCTTTACCGGTGTTATCATTATTTGCAGTATGCAGATGCTTATGAGGAAATCAGCAGTTTGCTGTCAAAAGAAAGTGTGTATTCCGGTGCATTTGATGCATTTGTAAACGGGAATTTTCAAAGCAGCGGCAGATATGCGTCAGAAATCGACGAAATATTTTTAAAGCAGATGAACGAATGGCGGTTGGAAATTGGCAGTGATTTATATCAGAAATCTTTGAAATATCACGATATGGATTTGCTGAATGATGTTGTGCAGGAGTTTATGAACCAGATCATTTTTCTTCGTATTTGTGAGGATCGAAATTTGCCTTTATACAAAAGTCTGAAAGAGGCTGCTGAAAACAAAAAACAGCTGCGTTCGACGCTGTTTCGCATTTTTCAGGAGGCGGATAAGCGGTACAATTCCAAATTGTTTGCGCAGGATGCGGCGGATACGATACTCTTTGACCTGGATGTTAATATCATACATAAAATTATTCAGGCATTGTATTATCCGCAAAATCCATATATGTTTCATATGATAGAACCGGGTATTCTTGGCAAGATTTATGAATCCTTTTTAACCGAATGTCTGATTGCAGAACAGGGGCAGGTAGCGCTTACTGCAAAAGGAGCTTACCGATACCGGTCTGTTGTTTCTACGCCGACAGAGATTGTAAAGTATATGGTAAAGATGGCATTAGAGCCGCATTGTGCAGGAAAAACGCCGCAGCAGATCCGGTCGCTTAAAATTGCAGATATTGCATGTGGTTCCGGAGTTTTTTTAGAAGAGGCATATCAGTATTTGATCGATTACTGTGTACAGTGGTATTTAAAAAACAGACCGGACGTTTTGTCTGAGCAGAGCAATGGAAAGAAAAAGCTGCCTTTTGAGGAAAAAAAGGCGATATTAACCAGCTGCATTTATGGGACAGATATAGATATTCATGCCGTCTGGGTCAGTCGGTTTAACCTGCTGATTAAATTAATGGAAGAAGAAACGCCCGCATCTGTGCATGATTGTGTTCCGGCTCTGCCGGATTTAGATGAGAATATAAAAAACGGTAACGCATTGATTACAAGAGAGGATCTTGATGATGATGTATGTTCCGTTGAGCTGCTTTGCAGAGTGATTCCGTTTGACTGGGAATTGTTTTGGGAATGCAAAGACAAAGACAAAAACGAAGCGTATGGATTTACGGTCATTGTCGGGAACCCGCCATATGTAAAGACCGAAGATATGCATACGCTGGAAACGGATACGGAGTTTTTCGTTTATAAGAAAAAATACCAGACAGCATATAAGCAGTTTGATAAATATTTTTTATTTTTGGAACGTGCGATGCAGCTATTGCAGGCGGATGGGACGTTATGTTATATTGTGCCAAACAAATTTTACAAAACAGACGCAGGCCAGAGGTTACGGCAATTTCTTGCTGATAAAATGATACAGCTGGATGATTTTGGGGATATGCAGCTGTTCCCGGATAAAACGATTTACAGCTCAATTGTATTGTGTACGAATGCGAAAACGGAACAGATGAAATATACGAATGTCTCTTCGCTTGCAGAACTATGGGCAGGAGAAGCGCAGGAATATATCATGGTTGCAAATGCGTCTCTGGGTAGCGCACCATGGCGGCTTTCTACGGATATTGGATTTATGAAAATGATTACAAGGATGGAAGAACATGCAAAGCCGCTTGGAGAAATTGTAAATATTTTCAATGGGATACAGACAAGCGCAGAGCGTCCGGAGCCGGTCTATTGGTTTACACAAAAAGAAGTGTTAGAAGAAACAAAAGAGCTTGTCAGGATTCAAAAGTTTGGCGGCATTTATGAAATTGAAAAAAGTATTTTAAAGCCATACTTTAAGCCTACAAAAGCAGATGAAAAAGGAATGCAGACTTATTCGCTGCTGCATACGGATAAGCGCATTATATTTCCTTATACGGAAGAAGGGAATCTGATTGAGATAGATGTGCTGCAGCGGGATTATCCGGGAACATACGCATATCTGAATGCCTGTTATGATCTGCTCGTGCCAAAATGCCTGAATCATGGCGTTGGACGGGATATAAAAAATGCCACAACGAAAAACTGGTATCAGTATGGCAGGACGCAGGCGTTGACAGCATTTTTCCATACGCCGAAGCTGATTGTACGTGTGTTGAGCAAACAGCCAATGTATGCATACGATACACAGGATATGCTGATTGCTTCAGGAGGTACGGCAGGGTATTGTGCAATAGCGGCGTCGAAAGACTGTAAGTATGATCTTGCTTATATACAGGCATGGCTGAATCATCCGTATACGGAACAGCTGCTCAGCACGATGGGAAGCGATTTTGAGGGTGGTTATACGGCAAGAGGCACTTATCTTTTGAAAAAGATTCCGTTTTTAGAGCTGGATTTTGCAAAAAAAGAGCAAAAGGCTGCTTATGATGCCGTTGTTTCTGATACAAAAAAGATTTACCATTTGAATGAAAGATTACAGACAAAATCCGACCGCAGGACAAAGGAAGTCATAGAACGGGAAAAGGAAAAACGAATCAGACAGATAGAAGCGCAGATAGCCGAAATCTATCAGCTAAAGTTTCAGGTGGAATTATGATTTTAAAAGAAGACAGTACAAAGCAGAAATTAAGAGGCGCTTATTATACTCCGGAAAGAGTGGCGGAAAAGATGGTGGAGTTTTTTCAGGAAGATACTTCGATTCACTCCATATTGGAGCCAAGCTGCGGAAATGGTGTATTTGTAGATATGGTCCAAAGAAAACAGCTGTTAAAAGACAAAGGCACAATGACAGCGATAGAAATAGAAGACAGTGAAGTGAAAAAAGCAGAAAAGAAAATCCATTCGTCTGCTGATATCAGGCTGTTTGCTATGGACTTTTTTCAGTATTATGCAAAAAATAAAGATGAGGTACGCTTTGACCTGATACTTGGCAATCCTCCCTATATCCGGTATCAGTATTTAGAAGAACGGCAGCGTGCGGAAATGTCTGAGATTTTGACAGAACATGGAATGAAATCAAATAAGCTGATTAACACATGGGTCGGTTTTTTGGTGGCGTGCGTTCATTTGCTGCGTGAAAAAGGAAAAATAGCGTTTGTCATACCGGCCGAGATTTTGCAGGTGGCTTATGCGGAAGAACTGCGGCTGTTTCTGGCAAAGAGCTTATCAAACATTACGCTGCTGACATTTGAGGAACTGATCTTTCCGGATATCGAACAGGAAATTGTTATTTTTATCGGCGAAAAAAGCGAAGAGGAAAAAGGAGAAAATAAAGAGGAGAAGAAAATAGAGGAGAAGAAAATAGAGGAGAAGAAAAAAGATGGGCAACACGGAATCCGAATTATCGAGCTGAATAACCTTGAAGATCTGCAAACGCTAAAGCTGCCCGAAAATGGCTTCCAGAAGATGAATCGCGTCCATGAAAAATGGACAAAATATTTTATGAGCCGACAGGAAAACAGGTTGATTACACAGATGAAACAAGACAGCCGTTTTCGGAAATTATCAGATATGGCATTGATTAATATCGGGATTACTACCGGAAACAATAAATATTTTTCCGTTACCAAAAAGACTGTAGAAGAATATGGTCTGGAACATGTGGTAAGGCCGCTGATTGGAAGAAGCTCCCATGCCGGAAGCGTTTATTTTCGAAAGGAAGACTGGCTTGCGAATGCAGAAAGCGGTAAGGCAGCTTATTTGATTGACTTTCCGGATGTGCCGATCGAAACATATCCAAAAAAACACCGTTCTTATATCAAAAAAGGAGAAAAAAATAAAGAACATGCAGGATACAAATGCAGAATCCGGGACAGATGGTACCGGGTACCTTCTATCTGGGCGCCGGATGCTTTTTTTCTGCGGAGAAACAATCTGTATCCAAAGTTTGTCTTAAACTGCTGTGAAGCAGTCTCAACAGATACGATGCACAGAATAAAATTTCATGATGGCATAGAGCCGGAACGGGTCGTTTTGTCCTATTATAACAGTATATCGTTTGCATTTACAGAAATCTGCGGGCGCAGCTATGGAGGCGGCGTACTGGAAATACTGCCGGGAGAGCTTGGAAACGTAGTATTGCCTGTACTGGATGAAATTCCGCTAGAGCAGGTGCGGGAGATTTTGTATCAGGTGGACGAGATCGTGCGAAAAAAAGAGCCGATCGAAAAAGCGCTCGATCTGGTAGATCGGGAGATACTGGTGAAAGAATTGGGATTTGAGGGGGAACTTTGCGTGACAGCCAGGAAGATTTGGAAAAAGATGCAGCGCAGGAGACTGAAACGTGGGTAGCGAACCAGGGATGGCACAGGCAAAAGCAATCATCAGACAATGGGGGAGGAATCTTTGATGTTTACACATGAAATGGTAAAATCATTTAATCAGCTGGAAATGGATGTTTATAATTATATCGTACAGAATGAGGATAAAGTTATTTATATGAAAGTGCGGGAGCTGGCTGATGCTGTACACGTGTCAACGACGACTGTTCTTCGGTTCTGTAAAAAGGCGGGCTGTGAAGGATATTCTGAGTTCCGTCTGAAACTGAAACAGGAATTAAAAGATAGTGTAAAAACAGAACTGGATATGGATATCACAGCAATGAGCGATTTTTTTCAGCGGGTGCAGACAAAAGCATTTCGGGAAAATATGAAAGAAGCCATGGATTTTTTAATAAAATCCTCATCTGTGATTTTTGTCGGAGTCGGTAATTCTTCTATCATGGGGAAGTATGGCGCCAGGTATTTTAATAATGTCGGACTGCTTTCGTTTGCCATAGACGATCCTTTTACACCTGTTTTTAGAGGGAAAAACGAACGGACGACCGTGATCGCGCTGTCTGTGTCAGGCATAACAAAGGAAACGATTGTGTTGGCGGAACGTCTGAAACGAAGAGGATGTCATCTGATATCCGTTACGAACAGGGCAGAATGTACATTAGCAAAAATGAGCGACTGCAATATTAATTATTATATACCGAGCTATAATAAAGAAAATTATGATTTGACTTCACAAATGGCCGTTGTGTTTATTATAGAATTTTTGGGAAGAAAGCTGAAAGGAGTTCATAATTCCGCAGAGGATTTGATGGATTAGCAAATGTGCAATCGTAACAAATAAAACAGAATCAAGTAAATATGTGCATATTTTATAATAAATAGAAGCAAAAACAGTGCATTTTTCACAAGAAAAAAGAATGCACTGTTTTTTATTTGTAACAAAATATAATCATAAGTAACGGATTCCTTTCCGATGCAAGAGCGCTGACAAGGAGAAGACGGATTGCTATAATGGGTTCAACAAATATAATAAATTTCGAGGAGGAAAAAAATATGGTAATTCGTTTATTTTGCGCGGCAGGTATGTCAACAAGTGTTCTGGTAAAGAAAATGCAGGAAGCAGCAAAGGAGAAAGGAAAAGATGCAGATATTGCGGCATATCCGATTTCTGAAATGGAAAGGCTAACCGATGGGATTGATGTGGCGTTATTAGGGCCGCAGGTAGGATTTGAGCTTGGCAGGGCAAAGCAGATTTGTGATCCAAAGGGGATTCCGGTAGATGTCATCCCGATGCAGGACTACGGTATGTGCAATGGTATGAATGTATTGAAATTTGCATATAAGCTTGCAAAGAACAAGTAAAAGGAAAGGCGGCGTAAGACAGTGAATCAATATTTGAGTGATAAGGTGATTCCCAAAATTATTAAGTTCATTAATACAAAAGGGGTGCAATCCATAAAAAACGGTATGGTGTATTCTATGCCGGTTCTGATTATCGGTTCTATTTTTTTGATTCTTTCTAATTTTCCGGTGGAGTCAGTTGTGGATTTTTTTGAAAAAACGGGAATCAAAGAAATTATGGATCAGGCATATGGCGCAACATTCAGTATTAGCGCCATGATTGCGGTAATAGGTATCAGCTATACATATATAAAGCTGGAGGGGCAGGAGCCTTTGAGCGGCGCCATGATTGCATTGGCAACATTTCTGCTATTGATGCCTTCCCATGTAACGGCAGAAAGCGGAGAAATTGTAAGTGGAATTATAGACAAAAACTGGACAGCAGGCAAAGGAATGATCGGTGCGATTTTAATTGGACTGATTGTGCCGATGATCTATTCGTGGTTTTTGAAAAACAATATCAAAATCAAGATGCCGGCAGGCGTTCCGGAAGGAGTTGCAAACTCTTTTTCCGCACTGATTCCGGCAGCGGTCATTATTACAGGCGCAGCTGTGATACATGGGATTTGTTCTCTTGGATTCCATACAACGATGATGGAAACGATTTACAAGGTTGTACAGACGCCTTTGCAGGTAATGACAGATTCTTTAGGCGGTGCGCTTTTGATGTGCTTTGCAGGACCGTTTTTGTGGATGTTTGGCGTACATGGTTCTACAGTCGTCGGCGGTATTATGTCAGGATTGTTAACTGCAAACAGTCTGGAAAATCAGGCAATCCTGGACAGCGGATTAGAGCTTACGCTGGAAAATGGCGGACATATTGTAACACAGCAGTTTTATGACCAGTTTATTAACGTAACAGGTGCGGGCATTACGATCGGCCTTGCAATTTTCCTCTGCTTCTTTGCAAAGTCCAAGCAGCTGAAAACATTAGGAAAGGTAGAGATCGTCCCGGCGATTTTCGGGATTAACGAACCGATTTTATTTGGCATCCCGATCGTTATGAATCCGATGATGGCAGTGCCGTTTGTCGCTATGCCTTTAATTTCCTGTGTGATTCAGTATTTTGCATTGTATACGGGAATCTGTCCGCTGTATGGAGCGACGCAAGTGCCATGGACCTGTCCGCCGATCATATCCGGATTTTTAATCGGAGGATGGAAAAGCGCACTGCTTCAGATTGTGATATTTGTTATTTCTTTCTTTATCTATCTGCCGTTTATCCGCAAGATCGATAAGATTGATTTAGAGCAGGAACAAAAGTCTTCCAATGAGGATGATGACGAGGATTGGTAAATTTTACAAAAAATCAGAAAGGAAAAAGAAAATGGGAGAAGTCAGTGAACAATTTGAAATGCTGTGTTTTCAGGTGATTACTTTTGTAGGAACGGCGCGTACGCATTTTATCAATGCGATCCAAAGTGCGAAAGCAGGGAATTTTGAAGAAGCCAAAAAGCTGTTAAAAGAAGGGGATGATGCCTTTTCACAGGGACATAACGGGCATGCGGACCTTTTGACGATGGATGCAAATGGGGAATTAAGCGGTGGCCTGATGCTTTTGATGCATGCGGAAGATCAGCTGATGAGTGCGGAAAATTTCCGCATTCTTGCACAGGAGTTTATAGAATTATATCAAAAGATCGAAGCAAATAACAGCTGAGAGATCAAAGAAATCATAGTTTGGAAAGGATGGAAGTATGGGATTTCAGAAAGGATTTCTCTGGGGCGGAGCCGTAGCTGCACACCAGCTGGAAGGCGGGTATGATAAAGGCGGCAAAGGGCTTAGCATTATGGATGTTGTTACCGCCGGAGATGTAAATACAAAGCGAAGAGTTACGGATGGCATTATAGAAGGAGAATTTTATCCAAATCATGATGCAATTGATTTCTATGGACATTATAAAGAAGATATTCAGCTGTTTGCGGAAATGGGATTTAAATGCTTTCGTACGAGTATTGCATGGACGAGGATATTTCCAAATGGAGATGAGGAAAACCCAAATGAAGAGGGACTGCAGTTTTATGACGATATGTTTGATGAATGCCATAAGTATGGAATCGAACCTGTGATTACCTTAAGTCATTTTGAAATGCCGCTGCATCTGGTGAAAAAATACGGCGGGTGGCGCAGCCGCAAAATGATCGATTTTTTTGTCAGATTTGCCGAGGTTTGTTTTAAACGCTACAAAGACAAAGTAAAATACTGGATGACTTTTAATGAAATCAATAACCAGGCAGATATTGGAGATGGAGAATCGTTTATGTTTTTCGCGAATTCCGGTATTTTGTGTGAAGAAGGAGAAAATGCGGAAACACTGATGTATCAGGCGTCTCATTATGAGCTGGTAGCAAGCGCGGAGGCAGTGCGCCGCGGACATGAAATCAACCCGGACTTTATGATTGGCTGTATGATTGCGATGTGCCCGATTTATCCGGCTACATGCAAGCCTGAGGATGTTCTGATGGCAGAAAAGGCAATGCAGAAACGTTATTATTATACAGACGTACATGTAAACGGAGTTTATCCTGCACATATTAAGAAATATTGGGACAGAAAACAGATTTCTCTGGATATTACCGGAGAAGACCTGGAAGTTTTAAAAGCGGGCTGTGTGGATTACATTGGTTTCAGCTACTATATGACTTTTAGTATCGGGCATCAGGATGATAATCCATATTATGATTATCGTGGCAATAAGGATTACTGTAAAAATCCATATGTACAGGCGAGTGACTGGGGATGGCAGATCGATCCGGTTGGGCTGCGTTATGCGTTAAACTGGTTTACCGACCGCTATCCGGTGCCGCTGTTTATTGTAGAAAATGGATTTGGCGCTTATGATAAGATGGAACAAGACGGCAGCATACATGATTCATACCGGGTAGACTATTTGCAGAGGCATATTTGTGAAATGAAAAAAGCGGTAGAAGAAGATGGTGTGGATTTAATGGGGTATACTCCATGGGGCTGTATTGATCTTGTCAGTGCGGGCACAGGAGAGATGGATAAACGGTATGGATTTATTTATGTGGATAAGCATAATGACGGAACCGGTGATTTATCCCGAAAAAAGAAAGATTCTTTTTACTGGTATCAGGACGTGATTTCTAAAAATGGTGAAACATTGTAGAAAAATGGCAGCAGTTCAATGAGTTATCTGAACGGTCATGAAACATGCGTTCTGGTTAGAACGCCAGGTATCAAGGGAGAGGACGGATTTTATGAAAATCAAGGGAGTGAATCTTGGAAACTGGCTTGTATTGGAAAAATGGATGAGTCAGGAGCTGTTTCTTGGGCTGGAAGCAGAAGATGAGAGTGCATTTTATGAAGATTTAAGCGAAAAAGAAGCGCAGCTGAGGCTTCATATGCATAGAAGTTATTATATACAAGAACGAGATTTCCAGCATATTCGTGCTATGGGGCTGAATCTGGTGAGAATTCCGGTTCCGCATTTTATCTTTGGAGACTGCGGGCCGGGGATTGGCTGTATTCAATATCTGGATCAGGCTTTTGTATGGGCCGAAAAATATGGGCTGAAAATTCTGATTGACCTGCATACGGCTCCAGACAGCCAGAATGGATTTGATAATGGCGGACTTTCCGGCGTCGTCAAGTGGCATTTGAAGCAGGAAAATATAGCATTTGAGTTGTCTGTTTTGGAAAGACTGGCACAGCGTTACGCAGGGAAATCCGCACTGTACGGCATCGAGCTGTTAAATGAACCGATCTCTGAGGAAATGCTAAAGACCGTAGGTCCGCGCTATCAGCCAAGACATCCGGAGCAGGCAGTCGGTTCCGAAGCAGTTCCGATTGATCTTTTAAAGGAGTTTTATAGAAAAGGATACGAAGCAGTACGCAGATACTGTTCAGCGGAGACTGCAGTTGTGCTTCATGACCAGTTTATTTTGGAACAATGGGAAGACTTTATGCCGCCAGAGGAGTATCCGGGTGTAGTGATTGACACGCATATGTATCTGTTTTCAGAAGAGACTCATATGCCAGACCGAAAGCTCTCTTCTTATGAAGCAATGATACGGGAAAAGTTTAAGGAAAGGCTGGAACGGGCAAAGAAATTTCATCCGGTTATCGTAGGTGAATGGTGTATCGCAAATAAAAGTGAAGGCATCAAAGAACTGCCTGAGAAAGAAAAGGCAGAAGCATATCGTAAGATCGGACGATGGGAAATGGATGCATGGAGCGTTTGTGACGGCTGGATCTTTTGGAGTTACAAGCTGCATGCAGCCGGACGCAACGACTGGGATTTTCAGCGTGCAGTAGATGCCGGATGGCTGGAATTATCAAAAAATAATTAAAGTGTATCGGATGTTCCCGGTTGTCGAAAGGACACAGACAAAGATCTTGTATGGAATACTCTCCAGTTAGACATTTGAAGGTTAGCTGGAGAGTATTTTTTGATTCAATCTGGCTTTTTGCATGGATTTAAAATTTTAAGGTGTTTGTAGTATATTTTTAACAGCTCTGACGATTAAAAATTTTTCGCAAAAAAACCTCCTGTTTTATGGGAAAA
>CAJUBQ010000062.1 GCA_910584595.1 uncultured Eubacterium sp. | reverse complement strand
AGACGGGGCAGATTTTCTCTCCCTGCGTCCGAGTAGCCAGAATGTAACACTTTTTGTAAATTGTTGCATTTCCGCTTAAGTTCGCTCCTATGGGGCTGATTCCCGCATCCAGCGTCCGGGAGGCCACAAAGCCCCACTCTGTCTAAACTGTTGCTTTATTACTTGCCCCACCCCGTGAAAAGTAACCAATGTCATTAACTTAATGGAAATTGAAACAGGGCGCACTTGCGGTGATAAAATGGGAATGCTATAATGAAGCAAACTCTGGCAGGTGTTGATTTGCCGGAATAAATGATTCGAAATGAGCCTTAGGGGGGGGGTGATGCAATGGCAAGGAGAGTAGCAATCGGCATACAGGATTTTGGCAAGCTGCTGAAACACAATTGTTTTTATGTAGATAAGACGCTGTTTATTAAAGAATGGTGGGAAAATATGGACGACGTGACTTTGATTACAAGGCCCAGAAGGTTTGGAAAGACGCTTACGATGAGCATGCTGGAACAATTTTTTTCCGTCAATTATGCACAGGAGAAAGCAGTATTTGAAAAGCTGAACATTTGGGAGTATGAGGAGTATCGCGGTCTGCAGGGAACGTATCCGGTCATTTTTTTGAGCTTTTCAAGAGTCAAAGGGAACAGTTATCCATATACACGGATGATGATGAATCAGATTTTGACAGAGATGTATGGAAGGAACCGATACCTGCTGGATGGAGATCTGCTGTCCGAAGCAGAAAAAAAATATTTTCATGAAGTATGTGATACGATGCAGGAGCATACAGCAGTGGCGGCCATTCATCGGTTATCTGAATTTCTGTACAGATTTTATAAGAAAAAACCCCTGATTTTTTTGGATGAGTATGATACGCCGATGCAGGAAGCATATTTGGGTGGGTATTGGGAGGAAATGTCAGCGTTTATCAGAGCAATGTTTAATGCTTCTTTTAAAGAAAACCCATATATGGAGCGGGCAATTTTAACCGGGATCACGCGGGTAAGCAAGGAATCTGTTTTTTCGGATTTGAACAATTTAAAAGTCATTTCGACAACATCGGTAAAATACGAGACGTCTTTTGGCTTTACGGAAGAAGAAGTTCTTGCGGCGCTTGCAGAGTACGGACTGCTGCGGCAAAAACAGGATGTACAAAGATGGTATGATGGGTTTCGTTTTGGAAACCGGGACAGCATATACAATCCATGGTCGATCATTAATTTTCTGGATGAAAGACAACTGCGTGCATTTTGGGTGAATACAAGCTCCAACAGTATGGTTGGAAAGCTGATTCACAGCGGCGGAGTGCAAATGAAGCTTGTTATGGAAGAATTACTGCTGGGAAGATCTTTTCAGACGTATCTTGACGAAGAGATTGTATTTAAGCAATTAAATCAATCAAAGACAGCAGTTTGGAGTCTGCTGTTAGCGAGCGGTTATTTAAAAGCACTGCAGGTGAAGCAAAACAGCGCAGATAAGCGGGAATATGTGCTTGCGCTTACAAACAAAGAAGTATGCATGATGTTTGATGAAATGGTAATGGGCTGGTTTTCGAATCAAAGGCTGGATTATAATGAATTCTCAAAAGCGCTTCTGGAAGGGAATAAAGAATTTATGAATGAGTATTTAAACGAGATTGCGGAAGAAACATTCAGCAGTTTTGATACCGGAGCAAAACCATCAGAATTTAAACAGCCTGAAAACTTTTATCACGGTTTTACATTGGGCCTGATTGCCAGTCTGCGTAATGTTTATCATATTACTTCGAACCGGGAAAGCGGTTATGGACGTTATGACGTAGCGCTGGAGCCGTTTAATCAGGACGTGGATGACGGGATTATTCTGGAATTTAAAGTGCGGGATACAAAAAAGGAAGCATCCTTGCAGGAGACAGTGGATGCGGCTTTGCGGCAGATAACAGAGAAAAAATATGCTGCGGCGTTATTGTCAAAAGGGATAAAACCGCAGCGAATACGAATATACGGGATTGCATTTCAGGGAAAGCATATTCTGCTGGATGGCGGGAAGCTTGCGGATTTATAATTTAAATCATTCAAAAAATTCATAAAACTCAAATGATACCGAAAAAAGTGCGTTTTGCGCCAAATTGCTGAAATCATATGCCCGCAATGATATAATGACCCAAATCAGGAATCTATGTTATTCCGGTCATTTATCATTATAAAGGAGGACCCAATATGAAACAGGGGAGTGTTTGCCGCGCATGGAAAGCATGTGTGGGAAAAGGCAGGAGGAGGCTGTACCAGAAAGCGCTGGCGGTTTCCTTGTCTGTTGCAACAGCAGTTGCTTGTCTGCCGGCCAATGGGATATCCGTATCGGCTGCGGCAAAGCCATATGTAAGTATGCGCACTGCATTTAAGACGCTGCAGGTCGGGCAGAAAAACCGTATGACGCTGAAAAACAATACGGCAGGGTGGAAGATCCAAAAGATATCCACAAACGACGAAACGATTGCGGCAGTATCCGCAAAGACGGAAAAAAGCTTTCAGATTCAGGGAAAAGGCGTTGGCAGGACGACAGTAAAGGCGGTGTTAAAGACAACGTCCAGAAAAAAACATACTTCCAAAACCGTACGGTGCAGAGTGAAGGTCGTTGCTGCAGAGGATACGGAGCCAAAGCCGGAACCGGAACAGCAGACGCCGGTTACGGAAACAGAAGTTTCCACACAGGAGCAGTTAGAGCAGGCTTTGACAAACGCCAGTCTGAAAAAATTAACGATTGCTGCTTCGAATGCCGCAAAATTTGTGATTCCGGCAGGTTCGTATCCAAATGTCAGCCTGATTGTAAACGCGCCTTTGGCAGACGTTGAGAACAACGGCGTGTTTCAGTCTATAGAAATCCATGCGGTAAAACCGGATACATGGTTTGAGAAGGCAGTCGGCAATGTGATTCGAATTACTGCAAAAGCGGCCCGTATGGTTGTAAATAAGGGTGCGCAGGTAAAAGAAATTACGTTTCCACAGGCAGATGCGGATGTGAAGCTGGAAGTAAACGGCAAAGCGGATCAGATTCGTATTCAATCAAAAATGAAGCTGTCTGTATCCGGCAAGCCGGAGACAGATTTGTCCGTATCGGTCGAGCAGACGGCGGCAGATACACAGATCGTATCAGAAACGCCGCTGGGGCTTTCGCTGCATGCTGCGGCATCGTTAACGTTTGACAAAGGAGCTGAGGGCAGCGTTGTCTCTCTGGCAGCGGCAGGCATCAAAGCATCGATCAGCAATCTGACGACGAAAATCATTTCGGTAAAACGTCCGAACGGATCTTTTGAAAATGTAAATGCCGGACAAAAGAATATGCAGGTGTCTTCGGATACTGCGCAGAATACAGGCTCCACTTCGTCTGGTTCCAGCTCAGGTTCCAGCTCTGGCTCAGGTTCCGGTTCGGGTACAGGTTCCGGTTCGGGTACAGGTTCCGGTTCAGGAACGGGTTCCGGTTCGGAGGATGCCAATAAAAACGATATACCAACACCTTCCCTTGAGGATGTTCAAAAGGGGATTAAGGCAGAGTGTACAGTAATCACAGTCGGCGCCGATGGTGATGATTCGAAAGTATACTGGAAAATATACTTCCAGATAAATAAAGATGTGACGTTTTTTGAAGACCGGCCGGAACTGACGATGCAGTATAGCGTAGGAGTGGGAGATGATAAAAACTGGTATACGGACGGGGTCTCTTCTATGTCGCCGTTTGATAAAAAAAATGTATACAAACTGGCAGGCAGCACCAAGAAGACGAGAAGTCTGAAGGTATATTTTCGTTTTGCAGATAAAGAGAAAGGAACTGCAGGCGAAGAGGTTGAGGTTCCGATTCAGGAATGGAATGAAGAGGTGATCGGCCGGTATTTGCGGGATTATCTAAGTATCCGTGAGGCGCAGTATGAGGGAAAACCATTTTCCATAAAGATTCTGGCTGATTCCATACAGGACAATAAAATTGTAATGGTTTATGATAAAGAGAAGCAGCCGTATGCATCAGAGTTGGAGGAATTGCCGCAATGGACAGGCGACGGGCCGAAGATTCCAAAGATTCAGCCAGCAGAAGCGCTGGAAAAATCGATTGGCGTAAATGAAATCAAGGCTACGGTCATAATCAGCGGGGCCAGTCTGGAAGCTCTGGAGAAAAAAGAAGGGAAGTATTACCTTAAAGTGGAAATTCCGATTACTCCATTACAGATTCCGGCCGAACTGCCTGATGGAAAATTCAAGTGGAATAACTCTTTCAAACGAGGGGACTTTGTGGTGTTAGAGGAAAAGGAAACATTCCAGTATATATTCGCTAAAAACGATGAATTTTATAAATCCGTGGATCCTAATTTCGTGGAGCACAACATTGATATGTGGTTCTGTTTTGAATCGGCAGGCGGGGAGGTCTATACGCCGGAGCCGATCTACGACGGGGATGAAACAGGTGAAACAGACAAAGGAATTATGGAATCTGAGGTTACTTTACAGGTATATGATAAAGCGCTGGAACAGATTTGTATGCAAAAACTAAAAGAAGCGCTTGAAACGGCAGATCCAAAACCGGAGAATGTAAGCTGTCAGTTTACGATAAAAAATTTTGGGGTGGAAGGTAATATTATCAAGGCTCTGGATACGACGACGGTCGACGCGAAGCTGATAGAGAGTATTCCGGAAGAAGAATGGAAAAATTAACAGCATCCTATTTATACAGTTTGCATAAAAAACAGGAGATTTGGCATTAACTCTTAGTGCCAAATCTCTTTTTCTATTGCTTGAAACAGACGCACAGTGCAACGTATAATATACTTAACAGACAGGGAACATGGTTTGAATGCAACCATTCAAAACCACGTAATGGCTGGCCAGCCGTGTTTGACAACGAGAAAGTGACAGCCTGCAAGGAACAGCAGGCAGTTACAAAAGCAATAGCAAAAAAGAGGTGTGAGTATGAAAGAAAGAGTACAGACTTTTGGAAGATTTCTAAGCGGCATGGTAATGCCGAATATCGGCGCTTTCATTGCGTGGGGGCTGATTGCGGCGCTGTTTATTGAGAAAGGATGGATACCGAATGCGGCATTTGCGCAGCTGGTAAATCCGATGTCTCATGTGATGCTGCCGCTGTTGATTGCGTATACCGGAGGCAGGGTCGTAGCCGGCGACCGCGGAGCTCTCACAGGCGCGATTGCGGCGATGGGCGTCATTGTGGCTTCTGAAAATCCGATGTTTTTGGGAGCAATGGTCGTAGGCCCGGTATCGGCGCTTGTCATTAAAAAATTTGACGAGATGATGGATGGGCATATTCCGGCCGGATTTGAGATGCTAATCAATAACTTTTCCATCGGAATTATCGGCGGCATTCTGGCGCTGCTTTCCATGGTTGGGATTACGCCGCTTGTAAACGGACTGACATCTGCGATGAGCGCGGGCGTAGGATTTTTGGTAGATCATAGTCTGCTGCCGCTTGTCAGCATTTTAATTGAACCTGCAAAGGTATTGTTTTTAAATAATGCGATTAATCAGGGTATTTTTTCACCGCTTGGCATTCAGCAGGTGCAGGAAGCCGGAAAGTCTGTTTTCTTCCTGTTGGAGGCAAATCCGGGGCCGGGGCTTGGCATTTTGCTCGCTTACTGTATTGCAGGAAAAGGAAGCGCGAAAAGTTCTGCGCCTGGCGCTGTAATTATTCACTTTTTGGGCGGCATTCATGAGATTTATTTTCCATACATATTGATGAATCCGTTTTTGCTGTTATCAGCGATTGCAGGCGGTATGACAGGTGTGCTATGTTTTAGTCTGTTTGACGTTGGTCTTGTTTCTACCGCATCGCCGGGCAGTATCATTGCGATTACGATGATGGCGGAACGTCATTGCTATCTGGGACTTTTTGCAGGCGTATTGCTGTCAGCGGCGGTATCGTTTTTGATTTCTGTACCGTTATTAAAGTTTATGGGCAAAGATGCTTCATTAGAAGAAGCGCAGGCTAAAAAAGATGCGATGAAGCGGCAGTCCAAAGGCATGGCGCCGGCGCCGGCATCGGCGAATACAAATCAGGCAGTGAAAAAGATTGCGTTTGCATGTGATGCAGGCATGGGTTCGAGCGCGATGGGCGCTACGGTATTGAAAAAGAAAATTACTGCGGCGGGACTGTCCGGCATCGAGGTAATCCATACGCCGGTTTCATCGATCCCGCAGGATGTGCAGATTGTCGTAACGCATCAGGAGCTTGGAGAACGTGCGGCGCACAGCAACCCGAACGCGGAGCTTGTTTTGATTACCAACTTTTTGGCGGCTCCGGAATATGAGACATTGGTGGAAGATTTAAAGAAGCGGAATTTATAATACAAAAATATCATACAAAAAGCAAGATAAGAAAAGAGGTACGACATTATGGAAATAACACCAAGGCTAAAACAGATTTTTCAAATATTACTGCGTGAGTCCGCTGCTGTTTCCGTAAAGTATCTTGCAGAACAGATTGGCGTCAGCAGACGGACGGTGCAGCGGGAGCTGGAATTTGTTGATGGCTCGTTAAAAGATTATGATTTAAAGTTTGTATCAAAGACAGGCGTAGGCATCTGGATCGAAGGCAGTGAAGAAGAAAAAAAGCGTCTGCTTGCGGTGTGCAGCGCAGGAGATGATTATGATGTCAGCAACCGCGAAGAGCGCAGAAAACGTCTGATTCTGGAAATATTGAAAGAAAAAGGACTGCGCAAGCTGTATGCCTACAGCAGCCAGTTTGACGTGAGCGAGGCGACGATCAGTACGGATTTGGAAGCTGTGGAAGGGTGGCTGGCACATTACGGTCTGATTGTCAGCCGCAAGCCCGGGAGCGGCATATCGATCGAAGGCAGCGAAGAAAGTTACCGCAGGGCAATCCGCGGATTTATTGATGAAAATATCGATACAAAAATGATGCGGGAAGTATACGGGGATGACGGTTATGATCTGTCTTCTTATCGGGCGCTGAAAAAAGGCAATATCGGGCAGATTTTAAACGATGATATCGTAAAACGCGTCATGGACTGCATTACAAAAATGGGTCATAACAAAGTGCTCACGCTGACGGAAAATTCTTATGTGGGGCTGATTATTCATATTTCCATTGCGATCAACCGTATGAAGAAAAATGAGGTGATCGATGATGATGAAAACTGGAAACAAAATATTACTGAGGATGAAGATTATGAACTGGCAAAGGTCATCGTCAAAGAGCTGGAGCGGGAATTTCAGATCGATATTCCTCAGGTGGAGACATCGTATATCTGTCTGCATTTAAAAGGAGCCAAGCATGAAAAAATCCGGTGGAATGAACAGGACCAGCTGGAGATCGGGAACAAAAAGCTGCAGCAGTTAGTCAATGATATGATTGACGCCTACGATGCAAAGCAGGCTTATTTAATGAAGCAGGACGATGGATTTATCCAGGGGCTTCTGGCGCATTTGCAGCCTACGCTGATTCGGCTTGTCTATGGGATGAAAATTCAAAATCCGGTATTGGAAGACATCAAAGTCAGCTATCCGGATATTTACAGACGTTGTGAGAAAGTGGCGCAAGTTCTAAAGGATTTTACAGGAAAAGAAGTTCCGGAGCAGGAAATCGGATTTTTAACGGTGCATTTTGGCGCGGCGATGGTACGGTTAGAAGGCAGACAGGAGAAAATCCGCAAAGTGCAGGCTGGGGTAATCTGCTCCAGCGGCATAGGGATATCACGTCTGATGTCTTCAAAGCTGGAAAAGCTGTTTCATGGCAGAATGGAAATTACCGCGTACGGCAAATACGATATTACGCCGTATATTATGAGCCGGACAGATTTTTTTATATCCAGTATCCCGATGGAGCAGCCTGACATTCCGATTATATTTGTAAATCCACTGTTAAGTGAGGAGGATATTGAAAATATCCGGCAGATGATTCGCAAATATGAGCGTCTTCCAAAAAAGCAAAAGGAAGCGGATGAGTTTTCCATGCAGCTGGAAGAGATTAATTTTGTTGCTTCGCAGATCCATACGGTCATACAATATATGGACTTTTTCCGTGTGGATAACCAGATCAGCTTTGGGGAGCTGCTGATTGCGATCGGAGAGAAGATGTCGCCTTATTCAGACTGTCAGGAAATCATTCGGGAAGATATTTTAAGGCGTGAGCAGATTGCCAGCCAGGTATTTGCGGAGTTCGGATTTGCGCTGTTTCATGCACGTACCAAAGGGGTGACGCGTCCGGCATTTTCCGTGTGTATGACGAAAGATCTGGGAGCGTTTGCGGACGCTTATTTCAAAGGAATACGGATGGTGTTTATTATGCTGGCGCCAATGGACGAACATATGAAAATTAATGGAGATATTATGGGGTATATCAGCAGTATGCTGATTGAAGACTATGAGTTTATGGATATTGTAATGCAGGGAGACAAGGAAGAAATCCGCAGCGCATTGTCTGCAAACTTAAAGAAATATTTTAATAAATACATTGCCGGAATTTCTTAATAAAAAATGGCGCTATCAGATACTGCCAAATCCCTGCTTCTTTGTTTTGAAAAAGGATATGCGCGTGTACTATAATACAATCAGAAGCAAATACTGCGGCAGTGAAAACAGAATCTATTAATTATGCAATAAGGGAGGAATATCATGTTATTTAAAAAGAAAAAAGAAGAAAAAAAGGAAGAAAAAAAAGAACTGCTTTACCGTGAAAATATCAGAGTAAACTGTGAGTCAGCTCCAAAGGAGCAGGTGATCCGGACGGTTGGACAGATGTTGGCAGACAGCGGTTATGTCGATCAGCCGTATGTGGATGCAATGGTAGAAAGAGAAAAAACATTTTCTACCTTTATGGGCAGCGGCCTGGCGCTGCCGCATGGAGTGGAAGCGGCAAAAAAAGAAGTAAAAGCTTCAGGAATCGCAGTGATGACGTTTCCGGATGGAGTAGACTGGGACGGCAATGAAGTGCATGTAGTGATTGGCATTGCAGGCGTAGGAGAAGAGCATTTGGATATTCTTTCTACGATTGCGGATAAGATGCTGGACGAGACGGCTGCTGACCGACTGGCGACCGGCGATGTGGATACGGTATATCAGATTTTAACAGGAAAGGAGTAACGGATTATGATCGTAACAGTTACAATGAATCCGGCGATAGATAAGACGATAGATATTGACAAACTGCAGCATGGCGGTTTGAATCGTATTCAGAAGGTGGAGTACGACGCCGGAGGCAAGGGCATTAATGTATCCAAGACGATTCGGGAACTGGGCGGAAAGAGTATTGCAGCAGGGTTTTTAGGAGGAAACGCGGGCAGGACGATTGAAACCGTATTAAACGACAAAGGAATTCAGAATGATTTTATCTGGGTAGACGGAGAGACGCGGACAAATACGAAAGTGTTTGAAACAACCGGAGAAGTGACGGAACTGAATGAACCGGGGCCGCAGATATCACAGGAACAGATGGAGCAGCTGATGAAAAAGCTGGAAGGATATGCAGATGCACAGACGCTGTTTATTCTTGCAGGAAGCATTCCTAACGGCGTCGATAAAGCGATATATGGCAAGATTATTGAAAGAGTGCATGCGCATGGGGCAAAAGTATTGCTGGATGCAGATGGAGAGTTGTTCCGTCTGGCGCTGGATGCGGGACCGGATATTATTAAACCGAATCGTGTAGAGCTGGAAGAGTATGCGGGGTTTGATTACCGGGCTTCTATCGAAGAGCTTTTGCAGACAGCAAAAAGCTTAAAGAGCAAAGGCATTGAGACGGTAGCGGTATCTATGGGGAAAAGCGGCGCGATGTTTGTACGGGACGGATATGAAGTGAAGTGTCCGGCATTGTCCGTAAAAGCCCATTCTACGGTTGGCGCAGGAGACGCTATGGTAGCTGCATTGGCATATGCCTGGGATCAGAAGCTGGATAACGAGCAGACCGTACGGATGTGTATAGCGACTTCAGCAGGCGCAGTTACGACGATTGGCACTAAACCGCCGACAAGAGAACTTGTAGATGAGCTGATGAAACAGGTTGAGATTGAAAAAATATAGAGATCGAAAAAATATAGAGATAAAAAAACAGAGATAAAAAAATATAGAGATTTTATAATAAGCGGATAACATAGAAAAGTAAAAGAAAAGGAGAATTATTATGAAAACGAAAGCAGTCAGAATGTATGGAACAAGAGATTTAAGACTGGAAGAGTTTGAGCTTCCTCCGATTAAGGATGATGAGATTTTAGTAAAGGTTATAAGCGACAGTATTTGTATGTCTACTTATAAGCTGGTAGAGCAGGGAAAGAAGCATAAACGTGCGCCGCAGAATATCGATACAAATCCGATTATTATCGGGCATGAGTTTGCCGGTGTGATTGTAGAAGTCGGTGAAAAGTGGAAAGACCAGTTTCATCCGGGCATGAAGTTCGCGCAGCAGCCGGCGCTTAATTACAAAGGAAGTCTTGCTTCACCTGGATATTCTTATGAATTTTTCGGAGGAGCATGTACCTACTGCGTTATTCCTCATGAAGTGATGGAGCTTGGCTGTTTGATGCCATACGAGGGAGAGAGCTTTTTTGAGGCGTCTTTGGGCGAGCCAATGAGCTGCATTATCGGCGGTTATCATGGTAATTATCATACAAATAAAAGAAATCATGATCTTGCAGGCGGTACAAAAGAAGGCGGCGACATTATTATTCTCGGCGGATGCGGGCCAATGGGACTCGGCGCTGTCAGCTACGGGATTCAGTTTGAAAACAAGCCGAAACGTATCGTAGTAACAGATATTGATGATGCAAAGATCGAACGTGCAAGAGAAGTAATCCCAGAGTCTTATGCACAGGAAAACGGAGTAGAGCTTTTGTATGTCAATACGGCGAAAATGGCAGATCCGGTAAAAGAACTTGTAGATTTGACCGAAGGAAAAGGTTACGATGATGTATTTGTCTATGTGCCAAATCGGGCAGTTGCGGAGCTGGGAGACAAAATACTTGCGTTTGACGGCTGTATGAATTTCTTTGCAGGGCCGACGGACAATCAGTTTAAGGCAGAAATCAATCTGTACGATGTGCATTATACAAGCCAGCATATTGTAGGAACGACCGGCGGAAACAACGACGATCTGATAGAAGCGAATGACCTTGCGGCAAAAGGAAAAATCGAGCCGGCCGTTATGGTTACACATGTAGGAGGCATTGACAGTATTGCAGATGCGACGCTGAACCTGCCGAAGATTCCGGGCGGCAAAAAGCTTACTTATACACAGTTTGACATGCCGCTGACAGCGATCGAGGACTTTGCAGAAAAAGGAAAGACAGATCCGTTGTTCCAAAAATTAGACGAAGCATGTAAGAAAAACAGAGGCTTGTGGAGTGCACAGGCAGAGAAAATTTTATTTGAGCATTTCGGAGTAGAAGCATAACAAAGGGACTGAAAATATTTGGGAAATATACGAAACCATTCTATGGGTTATCTGAACGGTTTCGTATATATGGCGTGCAAAGAGCGTATTTGAGACAGAGAAATCTGGTTTCAAATACGCTCTTTTGCATTCAAACGATGTGAAATCAGAAAAAATTATTATCGTCAATATGCTCCATAATATCGTCTACACTGCATTGCAGAATGTTGCACAATCTATCAATCGTGTTGACTTCTACATTTTTGTTGTGTTTGAGCCGGTTTATTTGTGCGCGATTTACATGATAGTGTGTATATAGATCATACTGAGTGATCCCTTTTTCTTTCATCGTTTTCCAAAGACGGTCATATGTAATCATATTTTACCAGTCCTTTATGAAATAGTACTTGTATCTGTTTTATTATCTGTGTAAAATTAGAAGAAAGATAGTGTTCGTATAGCGATACTGCCGGGTTGAGTATTGTTATCATTCACATATTTGATACTTTATGGTAGCTGATAGGAGGTTCAGTAAAATGGAAGTTATGATGATTGGAAAACGTTGTCTTTTATTTGACCAGTATGAGTATATGGTGATGAAATATGCATATCAGTTTGGGAAAGACAAAGAGTTTCGTGTATCTGATATGCAAGCAGTATTATGGTCTTTGGAAAAAATAAAGATTGGAACATACAACACACAATCATTTTTAAATCAGCTGGCTGCAAAACGAGTCATGAAAAAAAGATACGTCAGAACAGGATTTTTCAAATGGAAACCTCTGTATCATGTATTATATGATGAAAAATATTTTTTGGAGCACACCAGACATCTTGATTTTTCCACAGAAGCAGAATGCAGGGCATGGCGTAAGATGGTGTGGAAGAAGCGAATCAAAGACTGGCATATGAGAAATATAGCAGGAGTCATTGCAGAACCGGTTCATACGATTCATTTGGATGATCCGAAAGAGATGGAAAGGATGGCGGATCGATTTTTTCAAAAACGAAGGAAAGGCTGACCTCTCTCCAAAAATTTTTGTTTATGTCAGGCACAAGTTATGCTAAAATAGAGGATAAAAAAGGAGGAGGCGAAAAGCATGGAAAAACGAGAAATGGTTGAGAAGTTCGCGGTAGATGGCGTGATAGCTGAAATGGGGGAATATGGCAGCGGCCATATCAACCGGACGGAGCTTGTGCAAATGCAGCAAAATGGAAAACGGGAGAAATATATTTTCCAGCAGATTAATACGGAAATCTTTCGAAATGTGGACGAGCTGATGGAAAACATCGTTGGGGTGACGGACTATTTAAGAGAGAAAATCAAGGCTGCAGGCGGTGATCCTGCCAGAGAAGCGCTGCAGGTGATTCCTGCCAGAGATGGCGCCAGTTATTTTCGTGCAGAAGGCCATTGTTACCGGATGTATCGATTTATTCCGGATGCTGTCAGTTATGATGCTGTGCGTCAGCCGGAGGATTTTTATGAAAGTGCGCTGGCATTTGGAACCTTTCAGTCGTTGTTGTCAGATTATCCGGCAGAAACGCTGCATGAGACGATTCCTGATTTTCACAATACGCCGAAACGGTTTGCAGATTTTTGTCGGGCTGTCGAACAGGATGTTTGCGGACGTGTGAAGCTTGCACAAAAAGAAATTGAGTTTTTTATGGAGCGGGAACAGGAGATGTCTGTACTTACAGATTTGCAGGCAGCAGGCGAGCTTCCGCTTCGGGTTACGCATAATGATACAAAGCTCAATAACGTTATGCTGGATGCAAAGACCGGAAAGGGCGTCTGCGTGATCGATCTGGATACGGTGATGCCTGGGCTGGCGGTCAATGATTTTGGCGATTCCATTCGGTTTGGAGCAAATACAGCGGCAGAGGATGAGACGGATCTTTCGAAAGTGTCATTGGATTTGGGGCTTTATGAACAGTATGTCAGAGGATTTTTGCAGGGATGTCAGGGAAGCCTTACGAAAAAAGAACTGGAAATGCTGCCGATGGGGGCAAAAATGATGACGATGGAATGCGGAATGCGGTTTTTGGCGGATTTTCTTTCCGGGGATACTTATTTTCGGATTCACAGAGAGCAGCATAATCTGGACCGCAGCAGAACACAGATGGCTTTGACGGCAGATATGGAACGGAAATGGGAGCAAATGAAACAGATTGTGGATCAGTACAGCAAATGATATTGCATTTCATGAAAGTGTATTTATTGAAAGTGTATTTATTGAAATTGTATTTTGGAGGGGATTTTTATGGACAATCAAAAAGGACGTGTAACGATACCTACGGATATGGATGTTGTAAAGGAAACGGTGCGTTTGGCGAAGTTATGGGGCGCGGATGCGGTTCGGGATTGTGATGGTACGGAATTTCCTGTGGAATTAAAGGATGCGGGATTGAAAGTGTATGCAACTTATTATACAACGAGAAAAGACAATGATTGGGCAAAAGCAAATCCGCAGGAAATTCAGCAAATGTATGTTATGACGCCGATTTATACGGCTGCGGATGAAAAGCTTCGCATACCGTTGATGAAGGGGCTGCATGAAGATATGCTGCGTCTGAATACGAGAGATGACATTACCCGATGGTGGGAAGTGATAGACCGAAGCGCCGGCAATGTCGTACCGGTTGCAGACTGGGGGTTTGACGAAGCAGCCGGTGAGGTGTTTGTAAAAAGTATACCGTTTCATGATTATACGGTCAGCTTTCTTGCGTATATTATATGGGATCCGGTACACATGTATAATGCGACAGTAAATAACTGGGAAGATGTGGAACACCAGATGACCTTTGATGTGCGCCAGCCAAAGACACATGCGTTTACTTTGGAGCGTCTGGAGAAATTTATCAAAGAGCATCCGTATGTGGATGTACTGCGGTATACGACGTTTTTTCATCAGTTTACGCTTATTTTCGATGAACTGCGCAGAGAAAAATATGTAGACTGGTACGGATATTCGGCATCGGTCAGTCCTTATATTTTAGAGCAGTTTGAGCAGGAAGCAGGATATCCGTTCAGACCGGAATATATTATAGATCAGGGATATTATAACGGCCAATACCGCATTCCATCCAAACAATATATGGATTTTCTGGCATTTCAAACGCGGGAAGTTGCGAAGATTGTCAGGGAGATGGTGGATATTACGCATGCGCATCAAAAGGAAGCAATGATGTTCTTAGGCGATCATTGGATTGGGACAGAGCCCTATTTGGAGGAGTTTGCAAACATCGGTCTGGATGCGGTCGTTGGCAGCGTAGGAAATGGAGCGACACTGCGGCTGATTAGTGACATCGAAGGCGTGTCTTATACCGAAGGACGGCTGCTGCCATATTTCTTCCCGGATACGTTTTACGAAGGGGGAGATCCGGTAAAAGAAGCAAAAGAAAACTGGATCACCGCCAGACGTGCGATTTTGCGTAAACCGGTTGACCGGATTGGATATGGCGGATACTTAAAGCTGGCCCTGGATTTCCCGGAATTTGTAGATTATGTAGAGAAGGTTTGTCAGGAGTTTCGGCAGCTGTATGAAAATATTGCCGGCAGCAGGCCCTACTGTGCAGGAAAAGTCGCAGTATTAAACTGCTGGGGAAAAATGCGCTCCTGGGGATGCCATATGGTACACCATGCGATTTATTTTCCGCAGAATTATTCGTATGCCGGAGTTTTGGAAGCGCTTTCCGGCGCTCCGTTTGACGTTAGCTTTATCAGTTTTGATGATATTGTGAAGCAGCCGGATCTGCTCGGTCAGTTTGATGTACTGTTGAACGTGGGAGATGCCGATACCGCACATACCGGAGGAGAGTGGTGGTGTGATCCTGCCATATCGTGTGCGGTTAAGAGGTTTGTATATGAAGGAGGCGGTATTATAGGCGTTGGAGAACCTTCGGCACATCAGGCAAACGGCCGTTTCTTCCAGTTGGCGGGCGTATTTGGCGTGGAAGAGGAACGCGGATTTACATTAGGCTATGATAAATATAACTGGGAGGAACATTCACATTTTATTACGGAAGATGCAGACGGTGAGCTGGATTTTGGCGAGGGAAAGAAAAATATTTATGCGCTGGAAGGGGCTGAGGTTTTAGTTGAGCGAAACAGAAACGTACAGCTTGCCGTAAACAGTTTTGGGAAAGGCCGGGCAGTTTATATCAGCGGGCTGCCGTATAACTTTACAAATAACAGACTGCTTCACCGGGCCATTTTATGGAGCGCGGGACAGGAAGAAAAGCTTTGCCGCTGGTTTTCTGAAAATATGTATGTGGAAGTGCACGCATATGTGGAAAATGACAAATATTGTGTTGTCAACAATACGGATGAAACACAGGATACGGTTATTTACCGTGGGGATGGTTCCTCTTTTGCGCTTAAAATGGAGCCGAATCAGATTTTATGGTATGAAATATAACAGCAGACATTTTAAGAAGAAGCTGATTTAGAAGGGGGCATACAGGATGGCATACAGGATGGAAGAAACAGGTATAAAAACAGCTGTCATACAAGAAATCCGGGAGATAGCAAAAAAGTACAGTGTACAAAAAGTGATCTTGTTTGGGTCCAGAGCCAGAGGGGATTATGAACGTGCGAGCGATATTGATTTGGCTGTACTGGGAGGGAATGACATTCTGTTTGCTTTGGATGTAGAAGAAGAGGTTGCTACGCCGTTAAAATTTGATGTGATAAATTTAAATGGAAACGTACAAAAAGAGCTGAAACAATCGATTCAGTCAGAAGGAATTGTATTATATGAAGAAATTTGACAATTATGTTTCTCATCTGCGCGTATTGGAACGCGCAGACAAAGAATCTATGGACAATGAATTTATTATCAGCGGAATTATTGATAAATTTTCGATCCAGTTTGAATTGGGATGGAAAGCGCTGAAACAATTATTAGCTTATGAGGGCAGCAAGGTTTCTGCAACAGGATCGCCCAGAGGAATCATCAAAGAGGCTTACGCCGTCTATCCTTTTTTCAACGGAGAGGTTTGGCTGGATATGCTTAAGGACAGAAATGATATGACGCATATTTACGATGGAAATGCGGAAAAGGAACTGGTAAACCGCATTTTGGACATTTATATTCCACAATTTCAGATGTTGGAAACGGAGTTGGTTTGTCAGTATGGAGATATACTGAAAACAATATAAGGAGGAACGCTGTTTATGTACAATTACCGGATTATCGAACAAGTGGTCAGAAAGCCCAAAGCAATGTCCGGCTTGCTGCAAAAGGCCATGGTTATTTTTGCCGTATTGTTTCTTTTGCTGGGCATTATGATTTCTCAGGGATTCATGCTTCCGGGTTTTTTACTCGTTTTGCTGTATTTTTTCTACAGTGTATTAAGCCAGAGAGAGTATGAGTATGTTTTGGAAGGGCAGACGCTTACGATAGAGGTAATATTGGGAAAGCGGTATCGGAGAACGGCACATGTGCTGGAGCTGAATACGATGGAGGTGGCAGCTCCAAACCGGCATGATGCGGTAGCCAGATACCGCAAAGATGCAGGAGGCGTCAGCCTTCCAAAATATGACTATACTTCCTATGAAAAAGATACACCGTATTATACGATGATTATTATGGAAAACAAGCAAAAGATCAAGCTGCTGCTTGATCTGAGTGATGAGATGCTTCAGGCGCTTAAGAAAAGCTATCCGGACAGGGTATTTTTATAAGAGTTTTTATAAGGTATTTATAAAAGTATTTATAAAAATCTTTATAAAAGTTCAATGAACGCATCAATATCTTCCATTTTGGTTGCCCAGCTGGTTGCAAATCGCACAATGGTATGTGTGGGATCATAAGTTTCCCAGAAACTGAATGTTACAGACTGGCGCAAGGTTTCCATTTGTGTATTTTCCAAAATGACAAAGATCTGATTCGTCGAGGAATCCAGATACAGACGGTATCCTTTTGCTTTTAAGGCAGTTTTTAATTTATCTGCGGTCTTTATCGCGTTTTTACTGATTTTTAAATACAGGTCATCGGTAAACAAGGCATCGAACTGAATGCCTAACAGACGGCCTTTGGCAAGAAGAGCGCCCTGCTGCTTGACCATCGTTATAAAATGCGCGGGCGCTTTATTCGGAAATACGGCTGCTTCGCCGCATAAAGCGCCGATTTTTGTACCGCCGATATAAAATATATCTGTGAGGGCGGCAATATCCGGCAGTGTAATATTTGCCGCTTCACTGGCCAGACCGTATCCAAGCCTGGCGCCATCCAGATACAGAGGGATTTTATAATGCCGGCATACTGCGGAGATTCTGCTCAGTTCACTTTTCGTATAAAGGGTTCCATATTCCGTTGGGTGTGAAATATATACCATGCCGGGAAATACCATATGATTATGGTTTGCGTCCTGATAAAACGTCTGCAAATAATTCTGCAGGCTTTGCGGGCAGATTTTACCTTTCCTATGTGGTATCTGCAAAACTTTATGTCCGGTGGATTCGATCGCACCGGCTTCGTGAATGCTGATGTGTCCGGTAGATGCAGCGATCACGCCTTCATATTTTTGCAGAAGGGAACTTATAATGACTGCATTGGTCTGAGTTCCGCCGACAAGAAAAAAGATGTCTGCCTGCGGGCAGTTACATGCCTGCCGGATTTTTTCTTTTGCCAGACTGCTGTAAGAATCTGTTCCATAGCCAGGCAATTTTTCCATATTTGTAGTAAGCAGCTGTTGTAAAAGAGCAGGGTGGGCGCCTTCACAGTAGTCGTTTTCAAAATATAACATGACAATTCCTCCGAAGAATTTATTTTTCTGATGTTATTTCTCTGATGTTATTTTTCTGATGCTGTTTTTCTAATGTTATTTCTCTGATGCTATTTCTCTAATAATATTTCTTTGATAATATTTCTCTGATGAATCTTATTCGTATTTCAAATGAACAGAAGTTCCTGTATCTAATTTAAAATTCATGTTTTTCGATCGTTTTATCATGTGTTTCATCATGCGTATTCAAAAAATGTTCGATATGCATGATAGCTTCTCTGTCACATTTTTTTGAAAAGCCGTGTCCGCCGCCTTTTACGAAACGAAACAATACCTTTCGTGTAAGGTTCTTTTGTTTATTTTCTGTTAAATATGTCTGATAAGCTTTTTTTACATATTTTGTATTTACAATGTTGTCGTTTGTTCCGTGTACAAGCAGAATGTCTCCGTGGAAGCCTTGTATTTCTTGATACGGGTTCATTTTGATTACATCTTGTACATAGCGCCGGCCAAGCTTCATCGACCCGCATCGGATGATGGGAGGGAGATGCTCCGGGTCAAATTTTGCCAAAAGCATTTTTCCTTTTCTTGCATCATATGGAATACAAAAAGCGGGGTAAAATAAAATGAGTTTTGATATGGGATCGTTTGATCTTGCAGCTGTCAGCGCTGATACGAAACCGCCCTGGCTGCAACCCATTAAAACGATATTTTTTTCATTTGTGTATGGACGGCGCTTTGCATACTGAATCACAGCGTTTAAATCCTCAATTTCAGTCAATACGGACATATCGGTTGTCTTTCCGCTGCTTTTTCCCTTTATGACACTGCCGCCGCAAAAATCAAAACAGTAAGACACGTATCCAAGCTCTGCCAGCTTTTTTGCATACTGACGTACGGAATCCTGGCATGCCATAAACCCATGGCTGACAACGGCGATAGGAAGTTGACTTCCCTGCGGCCGGTATTCTGTGCCTCGAATGGTCAGAGAGCCTCTTTTGCATGTAAATCCGGTGACGGTAACTATGGTAACCTTTTGCCTGTTTTTTATGTGTTTATAAAACAATGGAATGTCCCTCCTTATGTAACTGTGATTGTATGAATGAACTTGCGAAGTTTTTATGGTTTTATTATATATCAATATTGGATTTATCGTCAATTTGATCTTTGATTTTATTCCTGTGATACGATTGCTCCATTAAAATTTCCAGCCGGATGGAGCAATATAGATAATTTAGATAAAAAACAGTTTGTTTTTTTATAAATATTATGCAAACAATATATTTTTGATCGAATTTGCAATTTATACAAGCGAATTTGCAAACTTTCTGCTGATATGTATTGCTATAATAATTCTACCGAAAATAATTATCTAAAGGAGGAAAAATATGAAAAAGAAATTATTTGCAGTATTACTTGCCGGCGCTATGGTAGTTTCGACTGCAGCCTGCGGTGGCGATGATGCATCGAAAGACAACACAGCCGACGACGCTAATAAAACAGACGAAGGCAATACGGATAATGCGGATGCAGCAGGGGATGACGGCAGTTCCGATGCAGCAGATAATGCGGACGCAGCAGGAGATGAAGGTGATTCTGCAGGCGGCGGTAAACTGACCGTATGGGCATGGGATCAGACATTCAATATTAAGGCTATGAATCTGGCGGCAGAGCAGTATAAGAAAGACCATCCGGATTTTGAGCTGGAAGTTATTGAGACATCTTCGGATGACTGTCAGACAAAGCTTACCACCTGTGCAAATGCGGGCGATTACAGCACAATGCCTGATATCGTGCTGATGCAGGATAACAGCTATCAGAAATTCTTAAAGAGCTATCCGGATGCATTTACAGATTTAACGGATATTGGCATTAACTGGGATGATTTTGCAACATTAAAACAGAGCTATTCTATGGTAGACGGCAAACATTACGGCGTTCCATATGACAATGGTGTATGTGCAGCTTTTTATCGTACAGACATTTTGGAAGAGGCCGGCTATTCTATCGATGATATGAAAGATATTACATGGTCTAAATTTATCGAAATCGGCCAGGCAGTTCGTGAAAAAACAGGTAAATATCTTCTGACAAGTGAAGCAACCGGCGGCGACGTTATCATGCTCATGATTCAGTCCTGCGGCGCAAACTTTGTAAATGAAGAAGGCAAAGCGTACATAACAGGCAATGATATTGCTGACAAGTGTGTGGATCTTTATACAGAGATGATTCAAAAGGATGTAGTAAAACTTGTGAATAACTGGGATGAATATGTAAAGACAGTTACAGACGGCGAAGCAGCAGGTATCGTAAATGGTAACTGGATGAACGGTACACTGGTAGGTATAGAAGACCAGAAAGGTCTGTGGCAGATTACAACGATTCCTAAGGTTGACGGTGTAGACAGCGCTACAAATTATGCAAACAACGGCGGTTCTTCCTGGTATATTACTGCAAACTGCCAGAACATGGATCTTGCAAAAGATTTCCTGTTAAAGACATTTGGTTCCAGTACAGAGTTTTATGATACGATTCTTCCTGAAACATCCGGTATTGCATGTTATCTGCCGGCAGGTGAGTCAACGGTATACAATGAGCCTGTAGAATTTTATGGCGGACAGCCAATTTATTCTACATTGGTAGAATACTCTTCTCATATTCCGGAATTTACAAAGACTCCGTACCACTATGAAGCAAGAGAAGCTGTAAACACAGCAATTATTAAAATTACAGACGGAACTTCAAAAGAAGACGCTCTGAAAGAAGCTCAGGAAACACTTGAATTTAAGATGACAGAGTAAGCAGATGCTAACTTTCGTGTAACAGATCCGATCAGATGATTTGTTACGCTTGAATTCAGAATGACAGAGCGCACACAGTACATGATTTGCTGATGCAGCATACCATGCGCTGTGTCTGATACGGGGAACTGAAATGGTTCCCCGTATTCATTACATATATTCTTTTGGGGAAAAGAGGGGAGGCATTTTTGTGAACTCAAATAAAAAAGGTATGACGCTGATTGCCAAACAAAGAGTGGCCGGATGGACATTTTTAACACCGGCAACATTGATGATTGCGGTTATGAGTTTTTGGCCGATGATTCAGGCATTTATCATATCCCTGCAGACCGGAACCGGTAAAAATATGAGATTTGCAGAGCCGATATTTAATAACTACAAACGAATTCTTGCGGATAAAGTATTCCAGCAGTCTATCGTTAATACGTTTCTGTATCTGCTGATCCAGGTGCCAATCATGCTGCTTCTTGCTATTTTACTGGCTCAGCTGTTAAACAATCAGCAGTTAAGATTCAAAGGGATATTCCGTACCTGCGTATTTTTGCCATGTGCAACATCGCTTGTATCTTATGCTATTATTTTCCGCTCTCTGTTTGCACAGGAAGGGCTGATTAATACAATTCTGGTAAATCTTCACATTTTAGACCGTGGATACAATTTTCTTGGAAATTCCACAAGCGCCAAGATCGTAATTATTATCGCGCTTGTTTGGAGATGGACCGGATACAACATGGTATTTTACCTTGCCGGCCTTCAAAATATTGAATACTCTGTATATGAGGCAGCTAAAATTGATGGAGCGAATGGATGGAAAACATTCTGGAGGATTACCGTTCCGCTGTTAAAACCAACGATTATTATGACGGTTATCACTTCCATCAATGGTACGCTCCAGCTGTTCGACGAGTCTGTGAACCTGACGAAAGGCGGACCTGCAAATTCAACGATTACCATGTCTCATTACGTTTACAATACATGTTTTATTAATGTACCGAACTTTGGATATGCTTCCGCAATGGCATTTTTAATCTTTATTATGGTGGCTGTTCTGGCATTAATTAACTTGAAAGTAGGTGATACGCGTGATTAAGAAAAACAATTCCATGATCCAGCGCAGACTGATTCCGACTTATATTTTTCTTACAATTGTCTCTGTTATGTCCGTATTCCCGCTGTATTGGATGATTTCTGCAGCTACGAATACATCCACAGATATTTCAAGAGGGCGTATCCTGCCGGGAACGCACTTTATGGAAAACTTTAAAAATCTGACCAGCCAGCAGCCGTTATGGCGTGCGCTTGGCAATTCGTTTTTATATGCGTTTGTAACAACGGTTGTCTGCCTGCTGATTTGTTCGATTGCAGGTTACGGATTTGAAATCTATAATGACAAATGGAAAGATAAGCTGTTTTCCATTTTACTGCTTGCTATGATGGTGCCGCAGGTAGCCACAATGGTACCGTTGTTTCAGATGTTTTCTAAGGCAAAGCTGTTAAATACGACGCTTGGTTTTATCCTTCCGATGATATCGACGCCGTTTATGATTATGATGTTCAGGCAGCATGCAAGATCGTTCCCGATTGACATTATAGAAGCAGCCCGAATAGACGGTTTGAGTGAAGTGCAGATCTTTTTCCGTATGTTTATGCCTACGATGAAGTCTACTTATGCTGCGGCGGCCGTTATCACATTTATGAATGCGTGGAATTCTTATCTGTGGCCAAAGGTTATTATGACGGACAATCAATCACTGACGATGCCAATGCTGATTGCAAACCTGATAACAGGTTATGTAATCGATTATGGAATGCTGATGTGCGGCGTATTGTTCTGTTCGATTCCTACGATGGTTATTTTCTTCGTGCTGCAGAAACAGTTCGCAGAAGGTATTACAGGAGCAGTTAAATAAAAGGTCAGGTAATTTACCATCCATTTTCCATATGGATTTGAGCTTTTAGGAGCTGTTGTTCATAATTATCCGGGCGTTTGCGCCATTTATTTGGTGAAACGCCCATAATTTTCTTAAAATTTCTAATAAAGGTGGAAAACGTTGCAAATCCACATTTGTTTGCAATGTCTGATACAAAATCATCGGTTCGTTTTAACAAGTCGCATGCGGCCCGGATACGAACCATATTCAAATATTCCATCGGTCCCATTCCCATGTAAGAAGAAAATATCTTGCGGAAATGAGATTCGCTCAGGTGGCAGTTCGATGCCAGATCTTCGATTTTTAAAGGATCCATATAATGCATGGAAATATAATCCAATGATTGGGCAATAGGAATGGTTTCTTTTGCCGGCAATTTTTCCGGCAGACGGCTTGTGCTGTTTTCCCTTGCGATATTCATTAACAGCACTACCATTTCTGCTTTTGCCTCTTCCAGATAAAATTCTTCCTTTCGGCGCATCAGGTTTAATATGCCGCGGATGGTCTGACCGATCTTTGGGCTTTCCTGTTCCTGTTTTAGAAACGCTCTGGAATTAATCCGGGAGGAAATCTGGCTGATACGCCGGATACCGCTTTGACAAATTTGCACAAGCAGCGAATCAATATCGATAAACAAATATTCCCAGCTGCTAATCGTATCCGGATCACTGTCCGTTGTATGGATACAATTTTGCGGAATGATGGAAAAACAATCCTTTGCATAACGATACTTTTCTTTGCCAATCACAAGCGTTCCGGTTCCATCATAGCAGTAGCCGATTTCCAGATAATTATGGAAGTGCAGATAATCGATGCCTTTTCCATATTGCTGCTTCCAATTTTCACCAAATAATGCCAGAAATGGGACGTCGTCCGGCATTTTATAGTATCTGAATTCAATCTTTGTAGTTCCTTTATTTGGCATTGGATGGAAGCTCCTTTTGTATGGTAAGGTGTACGATAAGGTGTGCTGTCAGGAATCTCTCGTATTTGTGAGCGATTACGTAAGCTTGGCTACCATGAGTATAGCAGATAGACAGCGCTGATTCAATAAAATGAATATGAGAAAATCTTAATAATTTGTGAAAAGTAAGTAAAAAGTGTGAAACAGTTTCTACTGCGAAAATCTATTGACAGAAAAATCCATCATATGGTATTCTATAAGCAGTTAGCCAAAACTAATAAATGTTCTGAAAAGCTATCTTAAAGAGCAGAAAAAAGAAATGCCGTTTGGCATTTTTATTTAACATGAAGAGTTAGCAAAAACTAACCATTGAAAGGAGATTTTATATGAGCGTTGTGATTATTGGAGGACATGAGAGGATGGAAAACAGGTATAAAGAAATATGTAAAAGGTATAAACACAAATCAAAGGTGTTTACGAAAATGAGGGCAGATCTTGGGAGTCAGATTGGCTCTCCGGATCTGATGATTCTGTTTACGGCGACAGCATCTCATAAAATGGTGCGCTGCGCAGTCACAGAGTGTGAGCGGAATCATACGATATTGGAACGTTCCCATAGCAGCAGCGCAAGTGCGCTTATACATATTCTGGAAGCTTATGCATGAATTATTGGAAAATCAACATCGTGTGAATCTAAGAAACTGTAAGGAACTGTATATAAATAACCTGTGATATTTGCGCAGGATTTTTGCATGGCGCTATCGGAGAAAAAGACAAGCAAAGATCATGGGTTATTTACATGCAGATTTTCTTTTTGTTTCGTTAAAAGCTGCAGTCTGTGCATACTGTAGTAGAAGCTGAAAAACAGAACAATATCAGCTCCGGCCCAGGCAGCAATTTCCGCATAAAAGATACCGTCCTGTCCAAGTGCAACAGGCAGCAGCAATGCGGCTGCAGTACGCATTGCAAATTCTGCACAGCCGGATATCATTGGCAGCACCGTATTTCCAAGCCCCTGAATGCAGGAGCGCGTTACATGCAGATAGTACAAAACCGGCAGACAGAGACTCATAATAAACAGGTAATGATAAGCAATCGCAAGTGTGTCTGCCGTTGTTTTTTCATCTCCGTTAATAAAGCAGAGTAAAATCCACTTTCCTGCAAAAATCATAACAGCAGCAATAATGACGGATGTTATCATCGCAATGACAAGCGCTTCACGGTAGCCTTTGCGGATACGGGATGTCTTTCCGGCGCCGAGATTTTGTCCGGTATAAGTCGTCATGGAAAAGCCATAGGACGTCGCTGCAACTTCCAGCATTCCATACAACTTATTTGTAGCGGTAAATCCGGCAATAAAGGCAACTCCAAATCCGTTTACGACAGACTGTACGATCATGCCTCCGACAGATATGACAAAGTTTTGAAAAGCCATAGGCATACCAAGCTTCATAAGCCGCAGATGCAGACTTGTATGGAGCGCATAGTCTTTGCGCTGAAATTTCAAAATGTCAATGCGCATGATTTTTACAAGACAAAACAGGCTGGAACAAAGCTGTGCAAGTACAGTTGCGGCCGCTGCGCCAAATACGCCCATATGAAGGACCGGAACAAATAAAAGATCCAGACCAATATTTACAAAAGAAGCGCAGATCATTGCATACAGCGGCGTTTTTCCATCCCCTAGTGATCTCAGGATGGAAGCAAACAGGTTGTAAGCCATAACAACCGGAATGCCCCAAAACATTGTGCGCATATAAAGCATCGTATTCTGCCAGACGGATTCCGGAGTATGCAGAATTTCCAGCATCCAGGCAGCAAATATTTGTCCGCCGACAAGCATGATACAGGCGCTTACAGCAGATAAAAAGGCAGAATTAATGATGACGTTGCGTAGTTTTTCATACTGCTGCGCACCAAAATCCTGGGACATCTGAATGCCGAAGCCCTGTGTAAAACCCTGAATCATACCTTGCATCATCCAGATGATCCATTCGGCAGCGCCTACGGCAGCGATGCCGGATACGCCGAGTACCTGTCCGACAATAGCAGCGTCTGCGATCGTATAAAATTGCTGAAACAGATTGCCGAGCATCAGCGGCAGTGCAAAAGAAAGAATCAGGCGGCCCGGAGAGCCGGAAGTCATATTGCGCAGTGACGTCATGGTGGTAGTTTCCTTTCGTTTGTGAGAATCTGGTAATAAGGTAATGCGGATATCATATCACAGGAAATGGGGGATGGCCAGTATTTTTTGTAAAAATTTTCAGAGACAGCAGATCATTGCTAACAGTTCCATGGTTGATCTGAACAGTTAGCAGGTAAAACCATTTTGACAGGCGCAGAGCCGTTTGGGAATCCATGGTTATTTTTCACGGGGTGGGGCAAGTAATAATAAAGCAACAGTTTAGACAAAGTGTTGCTTTTGGGCCTCCCGGACGCCGGAT
>CAJUBQ010000061.1 GCA_910584595.1 uncultured Eubacterium sp. | reverse complement strand
AAAAGTCACAAACAGACAGGCCAACGCCTCCCATCCAGCGTTCGCATAGCCAGTAAGCAACACTTTGTCTAAACGGTTGCTTTGTTACTTGTCCACCCCCCCCCTGTGAATAGTAACTGCAGGGCTTTGATTTTCTATTAAAAAACAAAAAATGATATAGTAAACGACTGCTAAAAGTGGTATGATAAGAATGCCGATAATCAGGCAAGTAAGGAAAAGGAGCAAAAAATATGCCGTTTATTGATTCAAAAATCACAGTTAAAGTACCTGATGAAAAGAGAGAAGCAATAAAAACAGAACTCGGGCAGGCAGTTTCTATTTTGAGTAAACCGGAGAGTTTTCTCATGATTGGGTTTGATGATGAATATTGTCTGTATATGGGTGGAGACAGACTGGAAAAAGGAGCATTTGTTGCGGTCAGCCTGTTTGGAAACGCTTCTTCTGCAGCCTGTGAGAAAATGACTGCTGAAATCTGCCGGATCTATGAGCAGCAGTTAGGAATACCGCAGGATAAAGTGTATGTGTCTTATACCGGCATCCGTGACTGGGGCTGGAATGGAAGAAATTTATAGGATAAGAAGGAGAATGAGCACTGATGAAAAAGATGGAAGAATATGTAAGAGCAATACCGGATTTCCCGGAACCGGGAATTATATTTCGTGATGTAACGAGTGTCCTGCAGGATCCGGATGGATTAAAGCTGGCAATTGATTCCATGATAAAATTGCTGGATGGTGTGGAATTTGACGTAATTGCAGGTACGGAGTCCAGAGGATTTATGTTTGGCGTTCCGATTGCATATCAGCTGGGAAAAGCATTTGTTCCGGTACGTAAAAAGGGAAAGCTGCCTTGTGAAACAATTTCTGCAAAATACGATCTGGAATATGGTTCCGCAGAGATTGAAATGCATAAAGACGCGATAAAACCGGGCCAGAAAGTTGTCTTAGTGGATGATCTGATTGCAACAGGCGGAACGCTTGCCGCAAGTATTGAACTTATAGAAAAGCTTGGCGGTACTGTTTCTAAAGTTGTTTTACTGATGGAACTGGCTGGATTAAAAGGACGCGAGAAACTGACCGGATATGAAGTTGCGTCTGTAATTACATATGAAGGAAATTAAACGGAAATGCTTTATTTTCGGGTTCTTATAAGAAATGAAAGTATAGGAGTAGCGTAAAAAATGGTAATTGTGAATACAGATTATATTTCAGGTAAAGAACTGGAAATGCTCGGCATGGTGAAAGGAAGCACTATCCAGAGTAAAAATCTGGGGCATGATATCGGTCAGAGCTTTAAGACACTGGTCGGTGGTGAACTGAAATCATATACAGAGATGATGAATGACGCAAGAGCGCTTGCTACCAGACGTATGGTAGAGGAGGCGGAAAAGCTTGGAGCAGATGCCGTTGTGAATGTGCGTTTTGCGTCGGCTTCTGTGATGGCCGGGGCTGCAGAGGTGATGGCATATGGCACTGCAGTAAAATTTAAAAGTTAATGAATCGAAAGCAAAAAACACAAATAGCTATGGAAAAATACCAGACAATCAAACATACTTTTGAACCGGTATGGGATAAACAGTCTGAAGTTTTGATACTTGGAACATTTCCTTCTGTAAAATCAAGGGAAAATCAGTTTTATTATGGCCACCCACAGAATCGTTTCTGGAAACTGATAGCAGCAATCTATGGAGAACCGCTGCCGGATACAATAGATGAGAAGAAAGAGCTGATCTTAAAACATCATCTTGCGGTCTGGGATGTGATAGACCAGTGTGATATTATAGGTTCTTCTGACAGCAGTATTCGGAACGTGATTCCGACGGATCTGTCGGGATTGCTGGAAAAAAGCAGTATTCATACGGTGATTGCAAATGGTGCAAAAGCATATGAGCTGTATCAAAAGTATCAAATGCCTAAAACCGGTCTGAAAGCGCAGAAATTACCGTCTACCAGTCCGGCAAATGCGGCATGGTCTTTCGGGCGGCTGCAGGAGGAGTGGTGCAGAGTGTTAAAAGGCTGTTAGGTGTGCAGGCAGGGACCAGACGTTTGAACGAAGAGGTTCCTGCCTTTTCGATTGATATTAGAATTAGGATAAGAAAATATAGCCAAATGTAGAAAACGGAGAAAAGAAAGCTGAAAATATGATTGACAAAGCGGAATGTATGTTCTGATATGCAAAATGTAAGGATGGAAAAATCAAAATTCCCGGATGTCATGGTTCGGAACTATGAATGAAGATATTGTGTATAGTTTTTTCAGACTGGTCATGAATGAAGTGGTATACTAAAACTGGACACGGAGGGGGAAGTCTCTTTCATACATTCGGCAAATACAGATGCAAGAAAATCAGAGCTGTTCGCAAAAGTCAGGAGCGGGCAGGTCCGTTTTTTATTAGGCTCCACGCAGAAAATGGGCGCAGGAACCAACGTCCAGGACCGGCTTATTGCCATGGATTATCTGGACATACCCAAGCGGCCAGCAGAGGAGGAACGTGCTAAGCGATACATTAAAAATTGAAAATGGCGGGGCATTTCGTAGTTCAGCAACGATGTGATTATTGGAAAGAGAAAAAAGGTTTTGAAAAATAATAAGACTATGATATATTATAAAGCAAATGGAAGAAAGAGCAGATAAATGAGTGACATAAAAATACAGTGGCATCCGGGGTTTGTAGCGGCAATGGATCTGGAACTTGCTGAAAACAGGGCAGACCTGGTATATGAGAAAGAATACAATCTGAATACAAAACCATTGGAAATTGATCTGCTGGTTATTAAGAAAGATAAGGATGTCCGCACTGCCAACGAAATAGAATGGATTTTCAGAGGGTGTAATATATTGGAATACAAGTCACCGGATGACAGCCTTGACATAGATGCATTTTATAAAGCAGGTGCATATGCAGGTTTGTATAAAGCATACGGCGGGGCATCAGATGAACGGAAAGCTGATGATATAACGGTGTCTTTAATCAGGGAAGCCAGGCCGGTCGGACTTTTTGAATATTTTATAAGACATAATATCCGCACAGTGAATCCGTATCGTGGGATTTATTATGTGCAGGATGCAGTGCTGTTTTCGACACAAATTATAGTGGCCGGGGAAATGGAATGGAGAAGCCATGTATGGCTGAAAGCGTTGTCTGGAAAAATGAAATAACAGGATATGAAAGAACTGCTTGAAAAGACAGAATCCATAAAGCAGAAATTTGACAGAGAACTTGCGGATTCAGTTCTGGAAGTAAGTATCAGGGCAAACCAGTGCATTGTAGACGAATTAAGAGGGGATGATAGTATGTGTCAGGCATTGTCAGAGATTATGGAACCAGAAATTAATAAAATTAAAGAAGATGCAGTAGCAGCAGTAAAGGAATATGACATTCTATGTGCGGTAAAAAGTTTTCGGGATTTAGGAGTTGGTGATAATCAAATTAAGGAGCTGTTGGTTAAAAACCACCGGTTATCTTTTGCGGTAGCAGAGAAGTATTTGTAATCTGTTATTAGAAAAGTCTGTTGTAATATTGGGAAACAAGATATAAAAGCAGTGTGTTTTATTTAGGGAAAGAATAAACACACTGCTTTTATATATGTTGATAAGAAATGATGTATCGGTTGGAACGCTCTTATAAATAGAACATTTACGGTACATAAGAAATGTTGATTATATGATGAGTAATAAAAATTGTTATGATTTTTTGGGTGCAGAAAATAACGATAGCGCCTCTGAAAAATGGGTTATCGTTAAATTTTACACTTCCAAATATCAAAAGTGCGGCGATTCCAATCCCAAAAACGATGGTCGTATATGCATGGGTGCATCTGCCTTTTTGAAAAGTGTTGATTTTAGGGCGTTTGCAGTAAATGTAAAAACGATACACTGGGGAAATATTTGTATCAATCTGGACACGCAATATGGTTTGCGTACCACAATTTGATACAATGCACCCAAGCATGAGTTTGGGTGCAAATTTTAACGATAGAAATTTATTCAGTAGAATATCCCGGTTTCAACTATGAAATTTATTAGTGACTCACTAATTTGTTAATATCTTGTATCTCTAAAGTCGGCAGACTATAATTTGGTTTAGCAAATCTAATTAAGAAAAGAAACTCAGGAGGTACTTCTTATGTTGAATGAAAATGTAAAAAAACTGCTGGCAGAGAATATGTGGGATTTAGCTACCTGTGCCGATCATGAGCCGAATGTGGTTCCCGTGGCGTTCAAAGACGTAACAGAAGATGGGAAGCTGGTGGTGGGTGACGTATTCCTTGAAACCACGCTGAACAATCTGAAGGCAAACGGCGGCAGGATTGCCATTTCCGTATATGATGCAAAGTCTCTGGAAGGCTACCAGATTAAGGGCATTGCGGAGTACGTGACAGAAGGTGCGGTTGTTGATACGTTTAAGGCCATGGTGGAAAAAATGTTCAATGGAGCGGCTACCGCAAAGGGTGCACTGGTTATTACACCGGAAAAGGTGATCGTGACTACTCCTGGAGCGGAAAACAAAAAAGTTCTGTAAGGCGGACAAAAAGCGGCGGGTGCAGAGCCCATAAAAATGCTCTGTACCCGTTTTGTATATGGAAAATAATAGTTGTGTGATGTTAAAGCTATATAGCCATGCTGTGGAGCTGCGTGGCTGATAACACTGTGGGAGGAATTATGAAAGCCTATATTGATCCGGATAAATGTATTGGCTGCGTAGCCTGCATCGCAGAATGCCCGGAACACGCGATCATTATGCTGCCGGGTTTTCGGAGTGAGGTGCAGGCTGCAAAATGCAGCGGCTGCGGGCATTGTGTGGAACTTTGCCATAGAAAGGCATCGGTATTGCGTGATGAGAGTATTATGCCAGGTCACGGATAACGGCGTCGGAATCTCCTCATAGCAGTTGATCCATGCTCAGCGTGACCAGTAGGCCCACCGTTCTTCATTGGTTTCAAAGTACGCAAAACAGCCGGTATACATATCTGTCATGCTATATTTATTCACGAAGTCTCCAAAATGCTTTTTCAGGCGTTCCCCGGCAAATTCGTATCCTGTGGAAGTGGAGAGTCCGCTCCCGGCGCCGATGATCACGGCGTTAGCTTTCTCAAAGGCCAGACGGAGCTTTTTCAGTTCCTTTTCATAGGCGCCTGTCGTGCCTGCGACAATATTCTTTATCATATGGATGTCCCCTTTATCTTTTTTATGTCAGCAGTATATTCTTCCTGCTGATCATTAGCAATATATTCGTAAATTTATTAGCCGCTATTCTTTTTCATAGTAACTTGATTTTTTGTTGATATAAAGGGATAATGATATGGGGATACGCAGAAAAAGAATGAGTTGAGGTGATCATATGTATAAACCAAAATTAGACAAGGATATCCGCTGTCCGCTGGAATATGGCCTGGATGTGTTCGGGGGCAAATGGAATTCCCGGATCATCTGTGTGCTGGCGGCAAAAAAGACACTGCGGTACAGTGAACTGCGCAGTGAGCTTACCAATATTACGGATGCGGTTCTTGGCGCTTCGTTAAAGGCGCTGATGAAAAACGGTATGATAAACCGGCAGTCCTATGATGAAATCCCTCCCAGGGTGGAATATTCCCTTACGGAGAAGGGGCTGTCTGTCGTCCCCATTTTGCAGAGCATCTGCCAGTGGTCGGGCGCTTATCATAAAGAGGATACGGAACATACCATGCAGCATTGCCAGAAGTGTGATTATAACGGCGGCGGGAGATAACGGCGGGGAGGTGTGTGGAAAATGAGCCGGTTAGAAAAAATACGGACACTTTGATGTCGGATGAGGGAAAGGAGATCACGCTTTACCGTCTGCACAGAGGCGACCTTTGTATCCTGTCTGCCTCCTGAGTGCTGTCTGCCGTCACATTTGATGTATTCGTAGACGCAGAGGAGGACAGCCGGCGCTGTGGTCAGCGGGCCTGCTTTTGCGGCAGCATCGCAGCGGAATCCGGACATCCGCATATTTGCGTTGGAAACTGCGGTCAGCCGTTTTTCAGATGTGATGTGGGTGATGCAGCAGGTTTTGTTTATGAATAAGCGATAATATAATTACACAAATTAATTTTTCGCGCTATCCATATATAAACAAGACGTTAAAGAGGATCAAAAGCGCAGAGAAAAAATACATCGTGATTTCCACAAAGAGAGGCAGGATGAGGCTGGATGTCAGCCGGATCTGTTACGCAAAAGCGCTGGACCATACACTGATTTACCATACGGCAGAAGGAAAGTACATTGCGAAGGGAACGCTGCGGGACGCAGTCTTGAACCCACTTTAGGAATTTACATTCAATTCGTCAGATCTTCCCTGGTATTCAAATGCTTGAATTTATAACAGGAACATGCTATTCTTTTGGAAAGCCCTAAAAAGCAGATGATTATTTGCCCGGTTCGTGTCGGCATCTGCCAGATGTGCTGTCATTAACAGGATGATTTTACAGGAGGAGGAAGCAGTGTATCAGAAATGGAAAATATTCCTTCGGTGGTTTGCTGACCAGAAGGTAGGCAGGAAGATTATGTATACATTTCTTGTGACATCCGTTATTCCTTTGCTGGTGTTACAGGTGCTGATGCTGTATGTCATTTCGAATGATATGAAAGATAAGGTGGACGAACTTATGGAAAACCAGCTCGCGCAGATATCGGAAAGGGTGGATCTGACGATGGATGTGTATGCAAATCTGGTTTACCAGATCTATGCGGACGACGAGATCATTGCGTGCATAGACGGCTGTGAGAGTAAATCCGCCAGGATGCGTGCGGGCGCTTACAGGAAGATCTGCGGAAAGATACAGCAGTACGGGCTGTTTGCCAGCGGGATTGAGTGCATCAGCATTATCTTGGAAGACGGCCAGGATATTACATACGATTTTGGGCTTGCTTCTGCAGTGGACAATCTATGGGACGGATATGCAGATAAAAAGAACATTGTACCGTACAGGCTGGCGCAAGAAGCATCCGCTAATATGGCTGTCTCGCCTACGGAACGTTTTTCGCGGGGAGGCAGGGAAGGAAGAATCTTTCATATTTCCAAACAGATGTATGATTTTGCGGACATACAAAAAGGCGTGGTCGGCACAGTGGTTATGAGCATCAATGAATCTGTGCTGAATGATGTGTGCAGCACGGTGAAGGAAGACGGCGAGCAGTATTCGATTAATTTTATCGTGGATCAGGATGGCAATATTCTGTCTTATCCAGAGTCTTTTTATTCCGGGATTACATTGGCAAAAGACCGGACGATGCAGGAATTTATAGAAAAAACCGGGGTGATGGAAGGAAAGACTATCGCTATTCATCAATATAAAAATGAAGATCTGGGGTGGCTTTTTTTTAATGCTTATGATGAGGACTATATCCTTAAGGATGTCAGGCACATTCAGTACCTGACAATTGCGATAGGGCTGCTGCTTTTTCTTGCGTCGCTTTACCTGATCCGCTATACAGTAACGCTGATTGAAAAATCCACCAGGAATATTGTAGCTGGAATTATGGAAGTACAGCAGGGCAACCTGCATGTGCAGGTGGACATAGAGAGCAAAGATGAAATGGGGCAGATTGCCGATAATTTCAATACAATGACAGGCAAAGTGCAGGGGCTGATTGAAGAGGTAAAAGCAGTTACGGAGAAACAGAAAGAAGCGGAAATACGTGCGCTGGAAGCCCAGATTAATCCGCATTTTCTGTATAATACCCTGGATTCCATTAACTGGATGGCAATTGAAAAAGAAGAATATGAGATCAGCCGGATGGTGAGGAATCTGGGCGTGATCCTGCGTTACAGTGTGGATAAAAGCAATAAGATGGCGACGGTGGCCGAGATGGCGGACTGGCTGGAAAAGTATATGAGCCTTCAGCGCATGAGGTTTAACGAAGCGTTTGACTGCGAGATCCATATACAGCCGGAAACAGAAAAAGTGCGTGTTTATAAGCTTCTGCTCCAGATTTGTCCGTGAGAACCCAAATGTCAGGGCAGACTGCGGGAAAGTGGCGGTTACCAAGGGGCCGCTGGTATATTGTCTGGAAGAAATTGACAACGGGAAAAACCTGTCTGAACTGTATGTAGATACAACACAGAAGATTGAGGAGAAGGATTCAGAACTCTTCGGCGGCATTATACAGCTGGCATTCAAGGGGAAGAGAATGGAAGAAGCAGCGTGGCAACAGGGAGAGCTGTATGGGGAACATGCGCTTAGCCTGTCGGACGTTACCTTAAAGGCAGTTCCTTATGCTTACTGGAATAACCGGGGTATGGGGAAATGGCCGTGTGGATCAAAGAACTGGTGTCATAATATAAACTAAATATTTTTAGAAGAAACTCAGCCTGAGCCAAAAGGCTGAGTTTTTTATTTCGCATTATTTCTATTCTTACAATCTTCCTATTCCTTAATCCTGTCGATCTCCGTTAAATTCACTCCAGAAGATGTGAGTATTGCTTTTAGATCTATATATCTTTCATACATTGCTTTATACACATCCGATTCTTTATCCGCTAAAAGCATAAATCGCTGTATTCTTGAAAATTCCTCCACAGATATCTTTATTACTTCTTTATCCGTCATACGATCACCCTTTTCCTTTTAAACTGTTTCAAATCTGCGCCCAAAGCCGTCCGCAATTTCTTCTATCTCATTGTCATTCAAATAAACGCTGCTATCTGTCCTTCATATTTTGACCGGTATCGTCAGGTTTTCCAAAATAATACCATCATATTGTTTATCCGGCATTTTTCATCTCCTTTTTTGTTTATTATAACAGAATCCGAATCAATTTCAAGCATTCAGGTTAAGAAAATCTACTTTGTTTAAATATTTAGAGTGGAAAGGAAAAGCAAGTCATTTTATACTTTTCTCACATTATCATATTGTTTCACTCATATCATGCGTCCGGTTGCGCGGAGGCCGGATGCCTTATTCTGACAGGGAGGATAAGGCTTGGGCGGTGTCATCCATATGGAGGGACGGGCGGAGGTGTGGGCAGGCAGTAGACAAAGAAAGGCATATGGTATGAGTAAAAAGTCAAATACAAACGGTGAGATCGTCGAAATAAAATTACAGGGACGCGCCAAAGGCAGTGGGATTTCTGAAAATCTTTTTGCCTGAAACTTTGGCCAAAAGGCTTGTTGCCATCATCCTGCTCGCAATAGGCGCAAGATGTTGATATGAATGTGGACAGTGCAAGATATCTGGGAGTCAAACGAGATTCTATGATTCCACGTATATCAAGGAACCCAATTTTCAAAAGAAGATGCATATAAGTATCCGGGAGAAATTCCTGTGTATCCGGCAGCGACGGATGGACCCGCTTATTATGTAAGTAAGAATATACCCGGAAAGACAATGCTGAAAGGTAAAACCCTGATTTGGAGCAGAAAAGGAGCTAAGGCAGGAACAATTATGCCTAAGGATCCATCCGTTCCATATGATTTGACGTTCTTAAAATATTATATAGAAGGTCAGCTAAAGAAAGAGAGACAATCTATTTCGAACCATGCGCAGCTTAGTTATCTTCCTGATAACCAAAAGGAAATTGGTGATATCATTCGAAAAATGAATAAATCATAAACTTAAAAATCAGAGTCGGAAGAGTGCCGTATGTATTCCTCCGGCTCAAATTTTTATACATGGGAATTTTGCTGAAATATTAACATACTCCTTGACAGGAACTTGCGTTCGATGTATAATTAAGAACATACATTCGACGAAAAGGAGTGGGATGCAATCATGGAACTGCACATATCACAACAGATGACGTTATTCAAAAAACTGGAAATCCTAACCGATGCTGCGAAATATGATGTAGCATGCACATCCAGCGGGATTGACCGAAGCGGTGACGGTACAGGAATGGGAAATGCAAAGCTGGCTGGTATTTGTCATAGTTTTTCTTCAGATGGACGATGTATCTCGCTGCTTAAAATACTGTTTACAAATGAATGTATTTATGATTGTAAATATTGTCTGAATCGTCGTTCGAATGACGTACCGCGAGCATCTTTTACGCCGGATGAAATCTGTGAGCTTACGATGCAGTTTTACCGTAGAAATTATATAGAAGGTTTATTTTTAAGTTCCGGGATCCTGTATAGTCCAAGTTATACGATGGAGCTTATTTATCAGACGATCTATCAGCTTCGCGTGGTACATCACTTTCAGGGCTATATACATGTAAAGGCCATTCCCGGCGCGGAACCGGAGTTGGTTTATCGGACAGGACTTTATGCAGACCGGATGAGCGTAAATCTGGAGCTGCCTACTGCAGAAGGACTACGTATGCTGGCGCCAAATAAAAGCCGGAAACATATACTGACACCGATGCGTCTGATTCAAAACGCGAGGGAAGAGAATAAAAATGAATTGGCATTGTATCGCCATGCACCCCAATTTGTACCGGCAGGCCAGTCAACGCAGATGATTATCGGCGCAACCCCGGAAAGCGATTTCCAGATTATGTCAGTAGCAGAAAATTTATATCAAAAGTTTGATTTAAAACGCGTTTTTTATTCAGCGTTTGTACGTGTAAATGATGACGCCATGCTTCCGGCGCTGCCGGGCGGTCCGCCGTTATTGCGGGAACACAGACTGTATCAGGCTGATTTTTTGCTTCGCTATTATGGATTTAAAGCGGCCGAGCTTTTGAGTGAGCAGCGTCCGCATTTTAATGTCCTGCTGGATCCAAAATGTGATTGGGCCGTTCGGCATCTGGAACAGTTTCCGGTGGAGATTAACAGGGCGGATTATAAAACATTGCTGCGTGTGCCAGGAATCGGTGTGAAAAGCGCCGGCCGGATTATTGGAGCAAGGAAGAGCGCAACACTTCATTTTGACGATTTAAAAAAGATCGGCGTTGTTTTAAAAAGAGCATTGTATTTTATTACATGCGGCGGCAAGATGATGTATCGTACAAAACTGGAAGAGGACTACATTGTGCGTAATCTTGTAGATCCAAAAGAAAATTTTCCGTTTACCAAAGATGGGATGACTTATCGGCAGCTGTCTTTGTTTGATGTCAAAGAATCGGCTGGTTTTTAGGTGTGCCAGTCTTGTATGAAAAGGCTTCGGAGATATTGAGAATTTGATCAGAAAGGGTATAGGTATACTTATGGAAGAAACAATTTTAATCTGTGAAGATTCGATAGAAGGAATCCTGACGGGTGTATACAAAGCTTATGAACTGCACAAAGATCATGATACGATCCATTTACAGACCGCAGATATTGAAAATTACAGGCTGTTTGCAACCTATGATGAAGTGACAACGGATGAAGAAAAGAGCAGAAAAGTACTGCGTACGATATACCATAGATTTGGGGAAGAAGCGTATACGCAGTTGTGTCAGGCTATGGTATCTTATGATACGCAAAAGGCAGATGCAGTATATCATGCGATTGCGGTTGGAATTGCAGGCCGTTACCATGGCAGATTCATGGATCATTTAAGCAATCGATATATTCATAAAGTCTTTTGCTTAAGCCGTAATACCGGAATAGAACTTCATCATTTACTTGGCTTTTTGCGTTTTCAGGAATTGCAAAATGGTGTGCTGCTCGCTCGGTACAGTCCGAAAAACGATATAACTACAATGATGATGCAGCATTTTGCGAATCGGCTTCCAAATGAAGATTTTGCCATCTATGATGAAAAACGAAAATATTATGCAGTGCATCCAAAAGGGAAACAGTGGTATTTAGTTCGTGAAGAGCTTCCTTTTTCAAAAGAAAAGGAAGTATATACACAGCAGGAATCAGAATATCAAATATTGTACAAGCATTTTTGCAAGACAATTGCTATTACAGAGCGAAAAAATTGGGAGCTGCAGAGAAATATGCTGCCGCTGCGCTTTCGGCAGTATATGGTTGAATTCGAAGATGCTGAGTGAATTTTTTGATAGCACATGTCAAAAATCCTTAGAAACTGTCCCTTATTTTAGGGACTGTTCCTTAACTTAGAAACTGTTCCTTAACTTAGGAACTTTTCAAAAGCAACTGCATTGTGGATTTTTGACATGCATTTTTTGAAATGTTTTTTGAAATATTTTGTGTAATCTGCTTCCGTTATTTTTCTGAAGATCTTTTTTATTCCTGATTTTCTTTATTTTTTTCATTCCGGATCCATCCGTCATAAATAAACATAGCACAAACGGCTGATACTGTGGCTGTAGCCGTCGAATTTAAATCAACGCCGTTCATATTGCCAATGATACTAATTATCATATTAACAATGATTACTGCCGCCATTATGGCAGCTCCTTTTAACATATGTTTCATATTTTTAAATCTCCTTCCAAAGCAACTATGTATTTAATATTTATTTACTATAAGGTAGTATACCAGAGTAACGAACAAATCTCTCAAAACTGTCATAAAATGCTTTGATTCGTGAAAGAGTGCGTTTCTTTTCCGGCAAAGCACGCATTTATTCATCATTTTTGCAGAGCAATGCTTGATACCAAAAGTCTTTTACAGTATAATCAGAGAAGAAAATCTCGAAAGGAGAAATAGACTGAAATGCTTCTGTCGTTTTTTCAGCTTGCCCTTGCTGTTCGAAATGTGTGGCCCAAACGTATGAGCTTTCAAGCGTTTCTTATGCTTTATGTAATTTTGCTGCTTGCAGGAATGCCTGTAACGCTCTTGTCTTGTATTCCATACGGTCTGTTCGGTATATTGGCGGCAGTTTGTGTTTATGGACTGGTTGCTTATCAAGATACCGCATCTGAGAATGTTTGTATGGGTATGATTGGATGTGTGCTTACGATTGTGACAGATAATTTTTTGACAATAGTTTTGCATATGCTGATTCCTCAGTCTTCCATCCATCTGCAGTATGTCTCTTTTGGCGTCAGATTGATTCACATATTGCTGTTTTATTTTATTACGCTGTTTTGCGGCAGGCTGTTAAAAAAATTATTACTGTCCGGACAAGGGGTTTTACGTCTACCGCAGACGTGGTATCTGGTTGATGCAGCATTAGTCCTCCTTATAACGATTTATCTGTTTGATAATGTGATTCCGGGACAAAATGGCTCGATCGGCAAAATGATTTATAATAATGTCTTGCATCTTTCAGGGTATCTGCTTGTTATGCTTTTTTTGCTTCTGGCGATGCGCCGTTCTCATCTGGAACAAACAGAGACAGAGATAAAGAAGAAAGCATTGCAGGATTTGCAGAACTATACAAACAATTTAGAATCTATGTATAACGGCCTGCGTTCTTTTAAGCATGATTACGTGAACATTTTACTCTCTATATCCGGCTATATTGAAAATGGCGATATGGACGAATTAAAGATTTTTTTTGAAAATAAAATTTTTCCAACGAAGAATCTGATTGACCAGGGTGATTACAAGCTGAATCAACTTAGTAATATTGGAGTGTTAGAAATTAAAAGCCTGCTCTCTGCAAAGATGATTTTCGCCCATGAGGCAGGGATAGATGTTACGATAGATATTCCTGACAGAGTTGACTGTTTTTCGATAGATACCGTAGATCTTGCCAGAATATTGGGAATCTTTTTAGACAACGCCATGGAAGCTGCATTGGAGACGGAACAGCCGCAAATAGGCCTGAATATTATTCAGAATAAGACGGGTGTGTCAATTATCATAAGCAATTGCTTTCGGGATAACGGCCTGGTGTTGCAAAAGTTAAAGAAAAAGGGCTTTAGCACCAAGAATGGACATCAGGGAATCGGGCTTTCTAACGCTCAGAACATCATCAATGCTTATGATAATGTATTGCTGGAAACAACAATGCGATGCGGCTGCTTCATGCAGCATATGGAATTAATTTTTTAAACAACATAAATCATGATATAAGGAGTGATATGAAATGTTAAGTATCTTTGTGTGTGAAGATCATGATGCACAGCGTCAAACGATTGTGAGGATCATACAAAATACGATACTGATGGAAGAATTGGATATGCAGCTTGTTTTAGACGCTGGAGATCCTTATATGTTGTTGGATCAGGTCAAGACCAGTCAGAACACAGGCGTTTATTTCCTTGATATCGACTTAAACAGCGACATGAACGGGTTGAAGCTGGCACAACAAATCAGATTGTTTGACCCGCGAGGCTTTATCATATTTATAACAGCACATTCTGAACTTAGCTATATGACCTTTCAGTATCGGGTGGAGGCAATGGATTTTGTATTAAAAGACAATCCTGCAGAAGCGAAAGTGAAAATCAGAGAATGCCTGTTAAATGCGATGGAACGCTATACACTTCAGACGAACAAGATACATAAGGTCTATACGATGGAACTTGGCGGCCGCAAAGTCAGCGTAGATTATGATGAAATATTCTTTTTTGAAACCTCGCGGAATATCCATAAAGTCATTCTTCATGCGAAAGACCGCCAAATAGAATTTTCCGGCGCCATAAAAGAATTAACAGGCATATTAGACGATAACTTTGTGCGTTGTCACCGGTCATTTCTGGTAAATAAAAATAATATAAAAGAAGTAGATGCGAAAAACCGCATCATCTATTTTAACAACGGAGAAACGTGTCTGATGTCTACACGAATGATGAAAGAACTTCGAATGAGTTAAAATCTAGTTTGTCATGTGCTATCGGAAATTAGGCCTGTCAAACGTACGCTTATTTAAGGTGGGTTATACTAGTTACACAATATTCTGAATTACCGGTACCGCTGAAATAGATACCTGTCAAGGAGATGAAACAGCTTTTTAAAGATCAGAACCGCTGAGTTATAAAATGAGATAAGTCGAAAGTTGTAATACTATATAGTTACATTAGAAAGCATCATTCCTGTATTTGTGCAGTATGCTGGATGCCGCTAAAAATAAAGCGCTGAAAATATAAAAAAATTCCAAGTATTACTTGACAAATATCAATAAAAATGTTAATTTTTTAATTAGATGATATAGTGTGTAACTGGGAAGCAGGCATTAACTATGCATAAAATCTAGGGGATGTTTATGCATATAAGTGTCTGCTTTTTTGCAGTTGCGTTTTTTCTTGCCTGTTTCCCTTGGCGCTGTAAAATTTGAATAGATTTCTGTTTTGCAGATTTCTAATTCGTAGTTTTTAGAATGGCAGTTTTTGATTCGCAGTTTTTGGAATGGCAGTTTTCTGTGGATGAAATATTTGATAAAACGAGAATAAGAAGCGGCGCTTATGCATAAAATACCCGAAAAGCAGGGAGGAATTTTTATGAAAGACAAAATTTTTGGAGTATTGCAGCGTGTCGGACGTTCGTTCATGCTGCCAATCGCTATCCTGCCGGTAGCAGGTCTGTTGCTGGGCGTCGGAGGATCGTTTACAAATGAAACGATGTTAACGACTTATGGTTTGATGGGCATCATGGGGCCAGGAACGATTTTGAATGCGATTTTGCAGGTTATGAGTGCAGCCGGAGATATCGTATTTGCAAATCTTCCGATTATATTTGCAATGGGTGTTGCCATTGGTATGGCAAAGAAAGAAAAAGAAGTAGCGGCATTATCTGCGGCGATCGCATTTTTTATCATGCATGCTTCGATTGGCGCAATGATTACAAATAATGGCGGCCCGGAGACGATGTTAAGCGGAGCCACCACATCTGTCGTAGGCATTACATCACTGCAGATGGGTGTGTTTGGCGGTATTATCGTAGGGCTTGGTGTAGCTGCGCTTCATAACCGGTTTTATAAGATTGAGCTGCCGCAGGTATTGTCATTTTTTGGCGGTACGAGATTTGTACCGATTGTCAGTGGTTTAACATATACGGCAGTTGGAATTTTAATGTTCTTCATCTGGCCGGTTATTCAGCAGGGCATTTATGCAATCGGCGGTGTTGTATTAGAGTCCGGTTATGCCGGCACATGGGTGTATGGTTTGATGGAACGTGCGTTAATCCCGTTTGGACTGCACCATGTATTTTACCTGCCGTTTTGGCAGACAGCGCTGGGCGGTACAATGGAAGTCGGCGGCCGTTTGATTGAAGGTGCACAGAATATTTTCTTTGCACAGTTAGCAGATCCTTCTGTAGAACATTTTGCGGTATCTGCAACCAGATTTATGTCGGGGAAATTCCCGTTAATGATCTTTGGTCTTCCGGGCGCTGCGCTTGCAATGTATAAAACAGCAAAACCGGAGAAAAAAGAAGCGGCTGCGGGTCTTTTAATGTCTGCCGCACTGACCTCTATGCTGACAGGCATTACGGAACCGTTGGAATTTACATTCTTATTCGTAGCTCCGCTGTTATATGCGATTCACTGTGTATTTGCCGGGCTGGCGTATATGCTGATGCATGTGTTTAATGTTGGTGTGGGTATGACATTTTCCGGCGGTTTAATAGATATGTTCCTGTTTGGTGTTTTACAGGGAAATGCGAAAACAAGCTGGGTTTGGATAGTTGTAGTTGGTATCGGATATTTTGTTGTATATTTCTTACTGTTTTCGTTCCTCATTCAGAAGATGAATCTGAAAACACCGGGACGTGATGATAATGAAGAAGTAAAACTTTACCGCAGAAGTGATGTGGATGCACGTAAAAAAGGAGAATCCGGCCAGGGAGCAGCTCTTTCCGAAGAAGATGCATTATCCGAAACAATCTGTCATGGACTTGGCGGCAAGAAAAATATATCGGACGTAGACTGTTGTGCGACAAGACTTCGCTGTACGGTACATGATTCTGCGCTTGTCAGCGATGCAATGCTCAAATCTACCGGAGCATCCGGAGTCGTGCACAAAGGCAATGGCGTACAGATTATTTATGGACCGCGTGTAACGGTTGTAAAATCTAATCTGGAAGATTATCTGGAAACCGCACCAGATGAGTTGTATCAGCCGTCAGCAGGAGATACAGATCAGGCTGCGGAGAACAAGACCAGCTCAACGGCAGAGAAAAAAGCAGAAGGAAAGCTGATCCGTTCAGAGATTATTTCAAGTCCGGTAAATGGTGTGGCTGCAGATTTATCGGAAGCGCCGGATGAGGCATTTGCAGGACGGATGATGGGTGATGGAGCGATTGTAACACCAGAAGAACCAAAAGTAGTCGCACCGGAAGATGGAGAAGTAAGCTTTGTATTTGATACAAAACATGCGATCGGTTTTGTAACTTCATCAGGTACGGAATTATTGCTGCATATGGGGATAGATACTGTGAAGCTGAATGGCAAAGGATTTGAGGTATTGGTAAAAGATGGCGATAAAGTAAAGAAAGGTGATTTGCTGATGAAGCTGGATCTTGCATATCTGGCGGAACATGCACCATCACTGGCGTCACCGGTGCTGTGCACAGAGCTGTCAGAAAACCAGAAAATACGTCTGTTAAAGAGCGGAAATATTCAGGCAGGAGAAGCGTTGTTTGCGATTGATACGTATGAAGAATAAAAGTCCGGCTGCGGCCGGACTTATGGGGAGTAAGTATGTTCAGAGTAAAGAAGGCATTAAACAATAATACGGTCATTGCAATCGGAGACAGGGATCACAGAGAGTATCTTCTGATCGGAAAAGGGGTCGGTTTTGGAAAGAAAGTGAGCCAGCGCATAGAGGCGCCGGAAGAATGTGCCATTTATTCTTTGTATGAGCATACAGAGCGTGGGAGTGCAATGGAGCTTGTAAAGGGAATCGATCCGGTTTTTTTGGAGATTGCAGAGCAGGTATTAAAGGAAAGCGAGCGCGTATTTGGAAAGATTGATTGGAGTATTCTCTTTCCTATGGCCGATCATATCGCTTTTGCAGTCAAACGGATACGCGGCAGAGAACAGATCAGTAATCCGCTGACAGGAGATATTCGCGCACTGTTTCATATGGAATATCATGTGGCTGAGTGTATCCGTCCGATTCTTGCAGAGAGGTTGGGCGTGCAGATCGACGAACATGAAGTTGGATATATTGCATTGCATATTCATTCTGCGATAGAGAACGAAAATGTAGCGTTATCCATGCAGATCGCGGGCTCAGTGCGGGAGTGTATACGCTTAGTGGAAGAAAGGACAGGAAAAGAGATTGATGTAAACTCTTTATCTTATAACAGGCTGATGAATCATGTCCGCTATATGGCTGCACGAGCAGCCAAGGGAGAAAAGCTGAAGCTGGATATGAACGATTATATTTCCGAGCAGTTCCCGGATGCCTTTAGACTGGCAAGTGTCGTATGCGGACACCTGGAGAAATATCTGAAAAAGCAGATGGATGAAGTCGAGATCGGATATTTGGCGATGCATATCCAAAGAGTAGCGGCTGAGCTGGAATAGGGTTTTTACGTTTGAAGAGTTACAGAGTTCGCCATCTGCGCCGAGCACGTCCGCTTTGCGGCATCTACATTTTCGTGCGAGTGTGCATTCCCCGGAGGGGCTATATATCTGGCAATTATTTAATGCCAGATATATAGAAGTTTTTATAAATAGGAGTTTATAGAACGAAGATATTAATATTAAACAGCGTCAAGAAAAAAACACCGTATGGAAAGAAATAGTTTCCATATGGTGTTTTTACGATATACGAAAGAACTGTTTTCGACCTGTTTTTGGAAAAATATTTGAGCGAATTTTCTTGACAACCGATGACTATCGTGATAGTATACTAATGGAAACACTATTGCAATAGTCATTTTCCGAGGAGGTAAAGTTATGGATCTAAAATTGTTTGATTCTGAGTTAAAGGTTATGGATACGTTGTGGAAAGCAGGCGGGGACTTGCCTGCAGGGCAGATTGCAAAGATCTTGTCCGAAGAGATTGGCTGGAACCGCAATACAACGTATACGGTGATTAAAAAGTGTATTGCCAAAGGTGCAGTGGAGCGCAGGGATCCAAAGTTTCAGTGTCATGCGCTGATAACGAGAAAACAGGTACAGAGCTTTGAGACAGAAGAGTTGATTGACAAGATGTTTGACGGCTCCAGACAAAAGTTTTTTGCAGCTTTTTTATCGGATGGTGAACTGACAGAGGAAGAAATTACGCAGCTTAAGGAAATGGTTTCCGGACTTGAAAAGTGAGGATGGATGTATGGGTTTGTTAGAGATGAGTATTTCTGCAGGAGTGTTGATCTTGCTGCTGACGCTTATACGCAGAGGAAAGCTTTTAAGTGTTTCAAAACGGACAATTATGCTGCTGTGGTTGATTGTGCTGGCCAGGCTGCTGCTGCCGGGCAGTCTGCCGTTGCGTAGGGGAATCGCGGTTCCGGCGCTTGAATTGCTGCAGCGGGTATGCAGTATGCATATAGGCATATCAAAGGGGGCAGGAGATCATGCCGTAAGTACGGCGCCAAAAGCGGCTTCTTTAGGCGCCGCAGAGCATATGGGGATCAGTCTGATGCAGGCGGCCTTGCTGCTCTGGCTGGCAGGGCTGGTTGTTATGTGTATTTATTTTGTATACTCTTATAGGAAGGAATATCGGCTGCTGTCGCAGGCGCTTCCGTTGAAAAGTGTGCGATTACCGGCTGGCATACAAGTGTCAGAGGCATACCAGACTGCTTTGCGGTTATCAGGAATGCATATACGAAAAAAAAGAGTACGGATACTTGTACACGACAGAATAAAATCACCGCTTGTTTTTGGGACGCTTAGACAAAACATTGTAATTCCGAAAAGCCTGCTTTTTCTGGGACAGTCTCAGATGCAGTGTATTCTGACGCATGAATTGATACATATCAGACGTCATGACAATGTTTGGAAACTGTTATGTGCTGCTGCAGTCTGTGTGCACTGGTTTAATCCGACGGTGTGGCTGATGTATGTTTTGTTTGCAAGAGATTTGGAATTATCCTGCGACGAGCATGTGCTGTCAGTATATGGCAGATGCGGCAGGCAGGAATATGCGCAGACACTTTTAGCGCTCGCAAAGAATCAAAAGGGAACAGCGTTGTTTTGCAGCGGGTTTTTGGAAAACCCGGTAAAAGAAAGGATTGAGGCTATTATGAAATATAAAAAATTATCAGGAATCGGTGTATTATGTGCAGTTATGCTTTTGGCCGGGGCATCCTCTGTGTTTGCAACGAATGAACAGGAAACACAGACAGAGGACGCTAATATGGAGGTGAATCGTGTCGATCTGCAGTCGAAAGATACCGAGGAGAAATTTGCTGAATATCTGATAACAGAAAAGGAAGACAAAGCAGATAAAAAGTCAGCCAACGATTCGTTGACAGTAAGTGAGGACGGGGCAGATGGGAAATTTGTTCAATATTCGATTCTAAAAAATGAAGATGGAAAGGAGATCGTAGAAAAAAGCGGGAAAGGGAAGATAAAAAAGGATGGAGAAGAAGAGATACTGGTGGAAGTCGGTGATACAGAATCTTTGCCTGATGGGGAAGATATTCGGATGACATTTCACGGCGATTCCGATATAGAGGTGGATGTAAGTGAGCTTGAAAGCGGAGAAACCTATAAATATAATTCGGATAAGAAAAAGCTTGTGAAAGTGGAAGAATATGCGCAGGAGTCGTTCGATGTTTCTTCTGGAACTGATCGTATTGTTGTGGATGAACAAAGAAGCTTTGAAATGCCGGAAGATGCAGAGACGCGGAATGCAAAGTAGAAAGCAGATCCAAATATCATGCAGTGTCTGTTGCCTTTGATGAGGAATTAACAGGCTGGATTATTTGAAGTATATGAGTAAAATACCTGCCAGGTAGTGAAAAACTATTTGGCAGGTATTTTTATTTTTCTGCAACGTTTTTGTTTTTGTGACGAATATATAGGTAAAGCGGTACAAATTACGTTCTGGTGATTGGGAGGTGAGGGCTTGGAGCGGGAGCTAAAATGGGTGCGTGACATTGTGCGGCGCGGTTCGCGCAAGGCGGCGGATCAGCTTGTGCGGGAATATTATGATGATATTTATGCGTTTGTATTCAGGCAAATTGGAAACAGGGAAGATGCGCTGGACGTCACACAGGAGTGTTTTCTGGCAGCGCTGCGCTCTCTGCCTTTTTATAACCCCCAAAAGGCAGGGCTTCGAACCTGGCTGTACCATATTGCATCACATAAGGTGATAGACCAAAGACGTAAGCGAAGGATACAGTATTTGCCGATTGAAGAGCAGGAACTTGTGGACGAGAGAGATTTTACACAGGATATTCAAAATCATGAACAGCTGCGGCAGGTGGAGGAGCTTGTTTGTGCAATGGATCCGCAGATTCAGGAAGTGTTTCGGCTTCGGGTGTATGCAGAATATTCTTTTCCAGAGATAGCGGCAGTTCTGGCGCAGCCGGAGTCTAAAATTAAAGCACAATATTACCGTTTGTCGGCAAGACTCAGGAAAGAAATGTCGGAAAAAAGTTAAGGAACGATGAATAAATTGCAAAGTTATTTATTCACAGTTCCTAAGGATGCGTAAATAGCATAAGCAGCATAAGCAGCATAAATAGCATAAATAGCATAAGCAGCATAAATAGCATAGATAGCATAAATAGCATAAGCAGCATAAATAGAATAGATAGAGAGGAGTATCGTAATGGAGAAAAACTATTTGATGAAAGTTGATGTTCCAGATACGGAAGAAAAGGAGGAGCGTATCGCGCAGATTATCGCACAAAGTGTCCGAGAGCCGCAGCGGCTTGGAAGTGCATTGTGGAGTCTGTGGAGCGCGGTTGGTTTTCGCGGGATTTGTTTTGGAGTGTGGGACTGTATGCTGCTGGCGTTTTTACTGGATGGTATCTTGTGGGCGGCAGTCTATCAAACGGCAGGCAAAAATCCGCATTTGCTCAGCCTGCTATTATTCCTTATGTCTCCGGTACTGTATGCAATGCTGCATCTTCTGACTGTATGGAAAGAGAGAATGGCTGGCATGTATCAGACCTTGATGGTGTGTAAGATGTCTTTGCGGCAGATGACGGTACTGAGGCTTATATTATTTGGAGGCATTTCTGTCATTTTTCTGAGCAGTATACATGTCTGGGCAGCAGGAGCAGGGGAAAATTTGTCTGTACTGCGGATGCTTAGTTTGTCTGTATCTGCCTTGTTTTTTTATGCCTGGATACAGCTGTTACTGGAGTGGAAGTGGCAGAATCGGTATGCTTATGGCGCGGCTCCTGCGATGTGGGGTGGATGTGGAATCGTGTTATTATCCGGCGGATGGGAATTGCAGATATTGGATCGGATTCCGACGGCAGCATTGCTTTTGTTTGCTGTTTTTTGTGCAAGTATTTATTTTGCCTCTTTAAAACAATATTATTTTGAACCGTGTACGATGTAAGGAACTGTAAAAAATAACTTGCAATATTCCTTTACAGTTCCTAAGGATGCACGCAACAGGGATCAATAAGGAGAAATAGATGTTATCAGTAGAACATGTAACAAAAAAATATGGTACGTTTACCGCACTGGAAGATGTGAATCTGACATTTGAAAATGGCGTCTATGGACTGCTTGCTCCAAACGGGGCAGGCAAGACGACGCTGATAAAAATGCTGGCGACGCTGCTTGCGCCTACGAGCGGAGTAATCCGTTGGAATGGAGAGGATATTTGGGCGATGGGAGGGGATTACCGTGGACTGCTCGGTTATTTGCCGCAGGAGTTTGGATATTATAAAAATTATTCACCCAGGCAGTTTTTGACTTATATTGCCGCTTTACAATGCATGGAGCGAAAAGCGGCCAGACATCGTATTGATGAATTGCTGGAACGGGTATCCCTGACAGAGGTGAAAAATAAGAAAATGCGTCAGTTTTCCGGTGGGATGCTGCAAAGGGTTGGGATTGCACAGGCGATGCTTCATAATCCAAAGCTTTTGATTTTGGATGAACCGACAGCCGGTTTGGATCCGAAGGAAAGAGTACGGTTTCGGAATCTGATTCACCAGGTTTCCAAAGAAAGGATTGTGATTTTGTCAACGCATATTGTGTCGGATATTGAGACAATTGCAGGGCAGATTGTAATGATACGGGATCACAGGATTTTAAGGTGCGGGACGCCAATGGAGATTTGTGATACGATGCGTGGTAAAGTGTATGAAGTGCCTGCGGGGACTACGCTGAGAGAGGGAGAGTTTCTGTTGAGCGAATGTCAGGGGGAATTTGGCCCAATGCTTCGGATTGTGTCACAAGCCGGGAAAGAGATCGAACAAAGTGTACAGGGAGCAAGAAAGGCGGCAGCGAATTTGGAGGATGCTTTTTTGTATATATACCGAAACGGTTACGATGAAAAAGATAGGATGTGAAAAAATGTGCGGGAAGCTTGTATTCTTTGAAATGAAAAAATTATGTGAGATGCGTATGCTGTATGTGTTTGTGCTGTTGTGTATTGGGTTTAATGGATTGCTTATTTTGGGAAACCAATATGGAGAGGATTACGTATCGTATGTAAAAGAAGCGGGACAGAAGGCGGGCAGAAGGATGGGGGACGAATTTTCAGGAAAGGCTTTGCTGCTGCCTGATTGTGTGGAAAAAGAAAGACTGCTGTCTGAGACGGGGAAAGCTACAGACATTTTTGAAACATATGATCCGAATAAGACGGCTAAGCTGCTGATTGGCACATATCGTATGGAAGGATGGCCGGCAGAAGCGCTTGAAAGAAAGTATCAAAAGCAGGAGCAGAGGATTCATGAACTGGATGCGGCAGACGCTTCTATGGATTTGGGGGCAGCGGGAATGACAAAGACGCTGTTTGAGTTCCTGTTTGCGAAGCTGTGCAGGGCAGTCATTACAGAGGGGATGCTGACAGCGGTATTTGCCGCGTTGTATATGAGCGGATGCGAACAGACAGAACGCACGTGGCAGATCGTTTATGCAACAAGACGGGGACGCATGGTTCATAGAGAAAAGCTTCTGGCTGGTTTTTTCTATACAATGGCCGTATATAGTGTGACAGCGCAAATTTCCTATATGGTGTTTGCGTTTGTATGGCAGCTGGGAGATATTTGGAATACAAATATGTCTACACAGTTTTATACAATCAGCGCAAGCGGAATGGAAGTTCCATTTGTGCCGTGGATGGATGTTACGCTGCGCGGCTACTTAGTGGCAGTGACGATGCTTGGCGCCGGAGTGGCAGTGTTGTTTTATCTGCTTGCTTATTTAGCGGGATTGATGACAAAAAACAGTTTGAAGGCATTTCTTGTATTGTTTGTGGCATTTGCGCTTAATTTTGAGATTATTATGCTGGCCGGAGATGCAGGCAGATGGGGCTTTTATGAAGCAGCTTTATGGACGCCGGTATTTTTCTGGTGGTCGCAGCCGTTGTGGTTTTCCGATATGGGCATTCATGCGGTTGTACCGTGGCAGGAGTGTGCCGTCGGTACGCTTTGTCTGATCGCCGCCGCGCTGCTGCTGGTGTATGGATTTCATCATTTTAGCAGGAAAGATCTGGAGCGTGTTTGAAAAATCATTCCCGCGATCTGCACTCCCCACTATGCGGAGAATTTATCCCAAATTTAATCAACGTAGCCCGCTACGACTCATAAATTTGGGATGAATTCTCCACAAAGTGTGAAGCACATCTCACGGAAAGCATTTTTCAAACACGCTCTGGAATAACTCACTTGATCTGACAGGAAAGGGTTTATGATAACAGGATAAGGAGAATGAGATGATTCGGGAAGAGATGAAAAAAATATGGCGTCCTGGTATGCTGCTCGCGCTTGTAATTTTAGGACTTGTTTTTTATACGATGTTTTTAGAGTTTTATATCAGGCATTTTCCAAACGGACCATATAATACCGGAGTCGTTGAGATAAGCGCACAGCTGATACAAAAATATGGCACGAGCATCTCCGAAGCGGAAATGGAGGAATTTGAGCAAGGATTGCCAAAGCTGCGCAGGCAGGCGGATCAGTATGTACGGGAAAGTGAGCCTGGGAAAAAATACGGATTACACACTTATAAACAGTATGATGCTTTTTGCCGTAAGGCCACCGAAGAAGCTTCACAAAATGGAGAGACTGCCGATCAAAATAAGCATTATGCAGATGCTATGCGTATGCATAATTATTTGCAGGGTGATGAGACAAATAATATAGAAGGACGGTTGTATGCTGCATCCTGGTTTGTGGAAATCTACCGGGCGCGGAAAGAGCAGGGGGCGGATTTAGAAAATTGCAGCAATCAGAAAGAACGAGATCATGCATCGTTTTTTTATGGAAAGGATAAGAAATGGCAGAACCTATTGCCCCAGGAAGTACCAGAAACGACCAGCGACTATATGGGGTATTTGCTAATCTGGATTTGCCTGTCGGTCTGTATCCTGTTGTCTCCGCCGCCTGTATGCGACCGTATGAATCGGATGCGGGCATTGCAGTACAGTTCTAAACGAGGCAGAAATATTTATCACAGCCAGTTTGCGGCGGTTATGCTTTCGGCGTTTCTTGTAACGACAGCGAATTTTACAGTATTTCTCGGGTTGTTTTTAAAAAACGGCACAGCTGTGTTTTTTCCATGTAAAATGTATTCGTTTGCGGTGATGCAGCTTAGCTGGCCGAATTGGACTTATGGCGTGTGGTGTCTGATGCTTCTTATGATCGGCTACCTGGTTGCTTTTGGTACGGCGGGGCTTGTGTTTTTTCTGTCATATAAAAGCGGTAATTACATTATTATGATGCTGCGAGTAGCGCCGCTTGGAATTTTTTTGGCGGTCTTTTGTCCAAAGCTGATGGAAAATGCGTTTTATTTTAATAATCCGCTCTATCGTGTTAGCGGAATTGCATATGTGGAGCTTTTGGCGGCGGGCGTTGTGTTTCTTGTTGGAATGTGCTGCAGCAGCTATTTTTTCATAATTTTTGCAGATATTGTATCAAAGAGACGTGCAGGCAGAACTTATGATTGGTAAATCTGTATAGGAACATTTGGCACAGGAAGACAATTTTACCAGAACGGTTTGAAAGAAAATTGTGATTTTGTGCAAGGAGCAGAAAAATTATTAAAAATCAGGGCATATGGAAAGCATTGTAAAATTTGACGTTTTTGTTCGCAAGTGTAATAATATTCCGGAACAGTGAAATACTTATTGTCTAAACCGCCTTTGGCGGGGAAATGGAGGTATCTATGACGAATAATAAGAACGAATACTGTGTATATAAGGCAAGCCCAAGCGGTATCCAAAGGCCGCTTTATTACGGAAGCGAACAGGACTGCCGTAAATTCTGCGAACAGAGAGATTATACGTATATTGATGAACATCAGGTCGTATGGTATTTGGAGGTCGGCAGCTGCAGAAAAGAACATGAGATAAAAATATCTGCCAATACACCAATCAGCGCATAAAATTGTGTAATGGGTTCACTTATTTGGACGGTTACAAAATAATAGGAATCATGCCCTTGCATATGTCTGTAAAAAACATAGGATGACATTTGTAGGTGTATTTTATAAATGCCACAGATTTTGAAAAAAGTCTGCGGCATTTTTTTATATAGATGGCGATAAATGATCGCTATCTGCGCCGAGTACGGCCGCTTTGCGGCATCTGCATGTTCGTGCGAGTGTGCATTCCCATAAGCGCGAACTTAAGAGAAAATACAACAATTTACATAAAAGTGTTGCGTACTGGCTATGCGGACGCTGGATGGGAGGCGTTGGCCTGTCTGTTTGTGACTTTTCCAGAATGTAAGAAGTTCTAGGCATTCTGCATCCAGGCTATGGCATCGGACGGGCGCAACGCCTAGTACCCAAGGGGCATGCTATTCGCTCTGGCTGCCGCCAGCAGCTAAAGGCGCTGCTTCGGCTTCGCCGCCTGTG
>CAJUBQ010000060.1 GCA_910584595.1 uncultured Eubacterium sp. | reverse complement strand
CACAATTACAGAATTAAAACAATTTCGTCTACCTAACTTTTGGGAAAGATGTGGTAACAGTTTTAGACTTTACAGGGCACTAGAGCGTGTTTGAAAAATCCAACCTTTTGTTCATTTTAACCAAATAAGTATGGAAGCAATGCAGATAAAGCCAAGATATGTAAATGGGAGTTTGTCATAACGTGTGGCAATCCTCCGGTATGATTTCAGACTGCAATGTCATTTAGATAATAATCGTGAGGTCGACTTGTATTTAACGCGCGAAGCTATCGTTTCTATGATTTATGGGAGTTTTCTGACATTATCAGACGAAATAATACAATTAGAATATTTTTGGCCGCAACCATAAGACAGATGCAATCTGTCTGAAAATAGTATATGATGTTATTGTGACGGTTATATTAAGCTGCCCGGTATATAAAATACCGTGGTTTTCGGAAATGTGCGGTTTGCAACCTTGAATATTTCCGCCCGTTCCGTATAGGCATCAACTCTTTTTGCAGCAAGGCTGTCACGTTAATTGGCCTTTCTTCCGCTGCCGGGCGGAGGAAGGACCTGCAGATATGGACTGCGGAACTGAAATTTATTTTATAGTCATGTTTGGTTCCCTGTTTCTCGATTACGGTATGGCCCACCAGAGTCTCCGTAAGATTATACAGGATCATTCTTGCCCAGATTTCCTGCTTCACATATTCCGCCTTGTATGCATGGAAATTACTGAGCCCGACCGTATATTTCAGCTTGCGGAAGGATGTTTCGATACCCCAGCGGGAAAAATATAACTTCCGGATGCGTTCCGGCGGGAATTCGTCCCTCGGCAGGTTTGTGACGACACACTCGTAAACCCCATCAGCAATGGGAAACCGGACAATGCGAAATGTCAGACAGTAGGTATCTTTTGAGCCGTATTCAATAAAATCAAAAGAAGTTGCCTTGTCTACAAACCGGCGGCAGCCGCTTTCAATTTTAATTTTTGAGGACTGGCTCCTGACAAGGGCCACGTCCACATCCATATCAAAAGACCCTGTGTCCGGGAAATCAAAGCCGGCAACCAGCCCTTTGGAATGGATATCCTTCGTACGGAAAAGGAAATGCTGCTGTTTTTCCAGGACATGCGCCATGTTATTGTAAGAACAGTATCCCCGGTCTCCGATATATACATTTTTTGTTCCGGCAGGGACCGGATGGCGGTCAACAATTTCGCAAAAAGCGCGGAATTCATCTTTTTGGTGGACAGGCTGTAAAAGCGCATCGGTATAAGTATGGCGCTCCAGATCATAAAAGGCATTGATATGGATACTGTAAAATCCTTTTGCGGAATGGCCGGATCCCACAAAACACTCATCCGTAGAAAACCTGGGTCCGCTAAAAAAGGTGGCGGTTGATCCATCTGCTGCTAGGAAACGATAATCCGGCGGCGCGCCGGGAGAATCCACAGACTCATTGAACTTGTGGAAGACAGCTTCGAGGGCTTCGTGCTTGAGTTTGGCCCTTTGCTGGTTAAAAGCGGAATCCGTAGGCTTGTCAATATCCATGTCAAAAAAATCAAGCAGTTCATTTTTGGTAGCGGAAGAACCTTCCGCAATCAGGAATGTCAGGAGTTTGTCAGCGGGGAATTTTTTACGACGCGTAAAATCCTTATCAGGATGAACCGCGAAGTCTGAGATTGTGGATACGACTGATTGAATCGAAGAGAGGAAAAGGGATTTGATTTTAACGTGGAACATAATGTAAACCTCCTTGAAATTGAAATAATAATGATATTTCCAACTTCAAGGGCCGCTCTCGCTACCCTTAAAAGCCAATCAGTAGCGAGAGCGGCCGCACATGTTCCCCTTTTTGTCAACCCATTTGGGGCAGATTTTATAAAAATTTAGGTTAGACCCTGTAAGAGAATCTAACCTAATAATTAACTAAATGACATTGTTATCTGAACTGTTACTCTAAAATATCACTTGAGTAAGCGCTATATTCTATGTTATCATAAATCCAACAGTTCTTACAGACAAACGAAAAAGAATATAGGAGTGAAAACAATTCTATGGAGAGGAATATCATTTTAATTGCAGACGATCAGGAAATTAATCGTGAAATATTAAAGGTTATTTTTGAGGAACAGTACGAGATTTTAGAGGCAGCAGACGGTGTTCAGGCGATTGATCTGATTGAAGCGCGTCATGATGAGATCGTTCTTGTTTTTCTGGATCTTTTAATGCCGGGAAAGTCAGGACTGGATGTATTGGCCTATATGACGGACCAGGGATATATGGACGTGATTCCGGTCATTATGATTACTGGGGAAGCGACGGCGGATACCGATGAAAAAGCTTATGAGTACGGCGTTTCTGATATTATTTACAAACCGTTTGCGCCAAAAGTGGTGATGCGGCGTACGATGAATTTGATAGAATTATTTGCGCACAGAATTAATATTGAGCGCAAATTGGAAAAACGTACGAAGCAGCTGATGGAGAGCAAGAAAAAGTTAGAAAAGAGCAATGAGTTTTTGGTTAATGCACTTAGTTCCGTTGTGGAATTTCGAAGTCTGGAATCCGGAGAACATATTCAAAGGGTGAAATATCTGACCAAAATTATGTTAAAGTATGTCAGAAAGTATTACCCGAAGTATCAGCTTACAAAGGAGCAGATGAGTTTGATTGTAAACGCTTCTGCGTTACATGATCTTGGAAAGGTTGCTATTCCTGACAGTATTTTGCTAAAACCGGGCAGACTGACCGAAGAAGAGTTCGAAGAGATGAAAAAACATACGATTTATGGATGTGAGCTGTTAGAGCAGTTCAAACAGGAAGAGACGGAATTTTACCAATACTGTTATGACATCTGCCGCTATCATCATGAGCGTTTTGACGGAAGAGGCTATCCGGATCATTTATCCGGCGATGATATTCCGATCTGGGCGCAGGTAGTATCGATCGTAGATGTGTTTGACGCGCTTGTCAGTAAGCGTGTTTATAAGGAACCTTATGCAGAAGATGAGGCGATTCGTATGATTTTTGATGGAGAATGCGGGGTATTTTCACCGGTTATTCTGGATTGCTTTAGACTGGCAAAATATGAGCTTGTGGAGGCTGCGGAGGAAAAGCTTTCTTTTGCAGACGGTGAAATGGAAGAAAAGGAATCATAAGAAAAGAACTGTATAGTATATCAAATCGAAGTTATGAGAATTAAAATCATGAAATCGAAATCATGAAATCAAAGTCATGAAATCAAAGTCATGAAATCAAAGTCATGAAATCAAAGTCATGAAATCAGAATCATGAAATCAATGTCATGAGATCAAAATCATGAAATAAAAATCATGAAATCAGAATCATGAAATCGAAGTTATGAAAATATAGTACATAAAAATGTAAGTTAAGAAAATAAAGCAGAAACGTATTTTTGAGTTAGAAAAAATGGAAAACAGGTTTTTGAGATACAATTTTATTTTTCTGCTTGCATTTGAAAAATGGTTGTGATAAGATAAGTCCCATCAAATCGTAAATAAAGAAATGCAAAGAAGGAGACTCTTATTTTCAGAGGCCGACAGGAATATGGCGTCACCGACTGAGAGCGCCATTTGGAAGAGGAAACAAAGGGAACACTCCGGAGCAGATCAGCTGAAACAAAGTAGGCTGGTACGTTGTGCGCGTTAAGTACAAAGAGTGGAGTTATGCAGATAACTCAAGGCGGGTGGTACCGCGGATCAGGTTATGCCTTTTTCGCCCCGGAATACAAAATCAGTATTCCGGGGCTTTTTGCATACAGCTCCGGAATCATAAAAAGGAGTGTATGAATATGAGTAACATTTACAGAGACGTAACAATGCAGCAGGTAAGTGAGGCAGATATTGGAAGGCAGCTGCGGGTTGCCGGATGGGTGGAAAACATCCGTGACCACGGCGGTGTGTCGTTTATTGATCTGAGGGATATGTATGCGGTGATGCAGATTGTTATTCGCAATGGCAGTCTGCTGCATGGCATTCGCAAAGAACAGGCGGTTTCTGTCCTGGGGGTTATCGAAAAAAGAGATGAGGAGACTTATAACCCGAAGATTCCTACCGGAACGATCGAGCTGGAAGCCAGAGAAATTCAAATATTGGGAGATGTTTATGAGAACCTTCCGTTTGAGATTCAGACGAGCCGGGAAGTGCGTGAAGATGTCCGGTTAAAATACCGGTATTTAGATTTGCGGAACCAGAAGGTGAAAGACAGTATTATTTTTCGCTCACAGGTGATTGCTTTTTTGCGGCAGAAGATGACGCAGATGGGATTTTTGGAAATTCAGACGCCGATTTTATGTGCGTCTTCACCAGAGGGAGCCAGAGATTATATTGTGCCGTCCAGAAAATTTAAAGGAAAATTTTATGCGCTTCCGCAGGCGCCGCAGCAGTATAAGCAGCTTTTGATGGTTTCAGGATTTGATAAATATTTTCAGATCGCACCATGCTTCCGTGATGAGGACGCGAGGGCAGACCGTTCGCCGGGTGAGTTTTATCAGCTGGACTTTGAGATGAGCTTTGCGACGCAGGAAGAAGTATTTGCAGTCGGTGAAGAAGTACTGACAGCGACGTTTGAAAAATTTGCGCCACAGGGCAGCCAGATTACAAAAACGCCATATCCGGTTTTCAGTTATGCGCAGGCGATGCTGGAATTTGGCACAGATAAGCCGGATTTGCGCAATCCGCTGCGTATTATTGATGTTACTGATTTTTTCCAAAAATGTTCGTTTCAGCCATTTTTAAAAAAGACCGTACGTGCGATCCGTGTACATGCGGAAATGTCTAAAGGGTTTCATGAAAAACTGCTGCATTTTGCGACCGGTATCGGCATGGGCGGCCTTGGATATTTGGAGGTATTGGAGGACGGCGCTTTTAAGGGGCCGATTGACAAGTTTATTCCAGAAGAATATAAGGAAGAGTTTCGCAGTCTGGCAGCGCTGAAAACAGGCGATACGATTTTCTTTATGGCGGATACAAAGGCTCGCGTGGCTTATTATGCAGGCATGATACGCACACAGCTTGGAGAGAGGCTGGATTTAATTGAAAAAAATGCGTTTCGGTTTTGTTATGTCAATGATTTTCCGATGTATGAAAAAGACCCGGAGACAAAAAAGCCTGCGTTTACGCATAATCCGTTTTCTATGCCGCAAGGCGGCTTAGAAGCGCTTCGTACGATGGATCCATATGAAATACTGGCATATCAGTATGATATTGTATGCAACGGGGTGGAACTGTCTTCGGGAGCGGTACGAAATCATGATCTGCAGACAATGATTCGTGCATTTGAGATCGCGGGATACGACGAGGAGACATTAAAAGCAAAGTTTGGCGCTTTATATCAGGCGTTTCAGTTTGGCGCGCCGCCTCATGCGGGAATGGCGCCGGGCGTTGACCGGATGCTGATGCTGCTGCGCGGGGAGGAGAATATCCGGGAAGTGATTGCTTATCCGATGAACGGAAATGCGCAGGATTTGATGTGCGGCGCGCCAAATACGATATCGGAACAGCAGCTGCGGGAAGCGCATATAAAAGTGCGGGATTAGAGTATACTCAGATTTTGAAAGGGATCGATGATGGCAAATAAGATTACAGATGAAACATTAGATTATGTAGGAATTTTAGCAAAATTAGAGTTGTCGCAGGAAGAAAAAGAAGCAGCCAGAACAGATATGGAGCGTATGCTTGATTATATCGATCAGCTAAATGAGCTGGATACGGAACATGTTGAGCCGATGTCGCATATTTTTCCAACGGTCAATGTGTTTCGGGAAGACGCTGTGACAAACGGGGACGGTCATGAAGATACCTTGTGCAATGCACCGGACAGGAGAGGGCGCAGCTTTGCAGTGCCTAAAACATTTGTATAACAATAAGATCATATTAGGAGGTTTTTATGAGTCTGACAAGTTTAACTGCGCTTGAGCTGGGCAAAAAGATCCGTTCCAAAGAAATATCTGTGGAAGAAGCTGTAAAAGATGCGCTGGTCCAGATACGGCAGAAAGAGCCGGACATTCACAGCTTTGTAACGATAGATGAAGAAGGTGCGCTTAGCCAGGCGCGGGAAATACAGAAAAAAATAAATGACGGCAGCTGTACGTCGCCTCTCGCAGGAGTGCCGATGGCGGTAAAGGATAACATGTGTACGAAAGGGTTATTAACGACCTGCAGTTCTAAAATGCTGTCAGAGTTTGTTCCGTCTTATACAGCAGAGGCCGTACAAAGGCTGAAACAGGCAGGCGCAGTCCTGCTTGGCAAGACAAATATGGATGAATTTGCAATGGGATCTACGACGGAGACATCCTTTTATGGGCCAACGAAAAATCCGTGGAATGAAAACCATGTACCGGGCGGCTCTTCCGGTGGTTCCTGTGCGGCAGTCGCCGCGGAGCAGTGTGCGTATGCCTTAGGCTCTGATACCGGCGGCTCTATCCGCCAGCCGAGCGCCTTTTGTGGAGTAACCGGCATAAAACCAACGTATGGTACGGTTTCCCGGTATGGACTGGTCGCGTATGGCTCCTCTTTAGATCAGATCGGACCGATTGCAAAGGATGTATCTGATTGCGCGGCAGTGCTGGAAGCGCTTGCAGCACAGGATCCGAAAGATTCTACGTCCGTTTCTGTTTTGGACGCAGGACGGGAAGGTACGGATTATACATCTGCATTGATCGATGATGTGAAAGGGATGAAAATCGGCATTCCAAGAGACTATTTTGGCAAAGGACTTGACGCACAGGTAAAGTCAGCTGTTTTAAAAGCGGCGGATGTATTCAGGGAAAAAGGCGCAGTTGTGGAAGAGTTTGATTTAAGTCTTGTAGAATATGCGGTTCCGGCTTATTACGTAATTGCGTGTGCAGAGGCGAGTTCAAATCTGGAGCGGTTTGACGGGGTAAAATATGGCTGGCGTACAAAACGGTACGAAGGGCTGCATGAAATGTATAAAAGATCCCGTTCCGAAGCGTTTGGCACAGAAGTAAAACGACGGATTATGCTCGGTTCTTTTGTGCTAAGCTCAGGCTATTATGACGCATATTATATCAAAGCGCTGCGTACGAAGGCGCTGATTCGCCAGGCTTTTGACAAAGCATTCGCCTCTTTCGATGTGATACTTGGCCCGGCAGCGCCTTCGACAGCGCCGCAGCTTGGAACGAGCCTAAAAGACCCGATGCAGATGTATCTTGGAGATATTTATACGGTATCGGTGAATCTTGCAGGGCTTCCGGGAATTTCAGTTCCGGTTGGAATCGATTCTCATGGACTGCCGATAGGGATGCAGTTAATAGGAGATTGTTTTCAGGAGAAAAAAATCATTCGTGCAGCATATGCATATGAACAGACAAGACCATATGTATCATGCCCGTATGCGAGGGAGAAAGGAGCGGCACAATGAAAGAATATGAAACAGTCATCGGGCTGGAAGTCCATGTGGAGTTAGCGACAAAGACGAAAATATTCTGCGGCTGTTCTACTGCGTTCGGGGCACAGCCAAATGCCCATACGTGTCCGGTCTGTACGGGGATGCCGGGATCTTTGCCTGTATTAAACAAGAAGGTTGTAGAATATGCGGTAGCAGTTGGCATAGCAACAGAATGTGAGATTACGTCTTACAGCAAGTTTGACCGGAAAAATTATTTTTATCCGGACAATCCCCAAAATTATCAGATTTCTCAGCTTTATGAGCCAATTTGCCGAAATGGCAGAGTAGAGATAGAGACGGACGCAGGCTCTAAATTCGTGGGCATTCATGAGATTCATATGGAAGAAGATGCCGGAAAGCTGATTCATGATGAATGGGAAGATATTTCGTATGTTGACTATAACCGTTCCGGCGTGCCGTTAATTGAAATCGTATCGGAACCGGATATGCGCTGTGCGCAGGAGGTAATCGCTTATCTGGAAAAACTGCGTATGATGATCCAATATTTGGGAGCATCGGACTGCAAACTGCAGGAAGGTTCCATGCGCGCAGACGTCAATCTGTCTGTCCGCCCGGTCGGTGCAAAGCAGTTTGGCACACGTACGGAAATGAAAAATCTGAATTCTTTCAAGGCAATTACGAGAGCGATTGAGAATGAGAGAAACCGCCAGATTGATTTGCTGGAAGCGGGGGAGGCAGTCGTTCAGGAGACGAGACGGTGGGACGATGCAAAAGAGTATTCCTATGCGATGCGTTCGAAAGAGGATGCACAGGATTATCGCTATTTTCCGGAACCGGATCTTGTACCGATTGTCATTCATGACCAATGGCTGAATGAAATCCGCGCCAGACAGCCGGAGCTTCGTGACGAAAGGCGGCAGCGTTATAAGCAGCAGTATGGACTGCCTGATTATGATGCAGATATTATTACAAGCTCCAAAAAGATGGCGGATATTTTTGAGGCGGCGTCTGAAATTTGCCAAAAGCCGAAAAAAGTGTCAAACTGGCTTATGGGCGAGACGATGCGTCTGTTAAAAGAAACCGGTCAGGACCCGGATGAGCTGACGCTGGATGCGGCAAAGCTGGCAAAGGTCGTAGAACTGGCTGATTCCGGCGCTTTGACCAATACTGCGGCAAAGGAAGTATTTGAGGAAGTGTTTAAAAATAACGCCGATCCACAAGCTTATATGGAAGAAAAAGGACTAAAAACAGTCAGTGACGAAGGAGCGCTCAAAAGCACAATTGAGCAGGTAATCAAAGACAATCCGCAGTCTGTAGAGGACTATCGAAGCGGCAAACAAAAAGCGATTGGTTTTTTGGTCGGACAGACGATGAAAGCGATGCAGGGAAAGGCGAATCCGGGACTGGTGAATCGGATTTTAAAAGAGCTGTTGTCATAAATTCTGCATTGACACACACCGCAAATTCTCCTATACTGAAAGAAAAGAACAAACGGTTCGTATAAAATTCACAAAAAAGGAGAAAAAACATGAAAAAATATGGATTTGGCGTAGATATCGGCGGTACGACAATTAAAATGAGCCTGTTCGAGATGACGGGACATATGGTTGACAAATGGGAGATTCCTACAAATACAGAAAATAATGGGAGTTCTATTTTAAGTGATGTTGCAGCGGTGATTGAAGGCAGGCTGGTACAGGACGGCATTTCGAAAGATGATGTAGAAGGCATCGGCATCGGTGTGCCTGGGCCGGTCGTTCAGGATTCGGTTGTTACCGGATGTGTGAATCTTGGCTGGGGACGTGTCGACGTGGCAAAAGAGCTGGGTGAAAAGACCGGACTGAAAGTCAGAGTCGGCAATGATGCAAATGTAGCTGCTCTTGGCGAAATGTGGCAGGGCGGCGGCAAAGGATATCATAATGTAATTATGATTACACTTGGAACAGGCGTTGGAGGCGGTATTATTATTGACGGACATGTCATTAACGGCTCCAATGGCGCTGGCGGTGAGATCGGGCATGTGTTTGTGGACGAGACAGAAGAGGAGGTATGCGGCTGTGGAAAGCGCGGCTGCCTGGAGCAGTATGCTTCGGCAACAGGGATTGTGCGTCTGGCAAATCGTGCGCTGGCGGCCGATCAGAGAGAGAGTTCTATGCGAAGTGTACAAAAAATCTCTGCAAAGACAGTGCTGGATGCAGCAAAAGCAGGAGATGAGCTGGCGCTGGAAGTCGTAGAAAAGATGGGACGGATACTTGGTACCGCACTGGCGAATGCTGCTTGTATTGTAGATCCGGAAGTATTTGTAATTGGCGGAGGAGTATCCAAGGCAGGCACGATTATTACGGAAGTGATCCGCAAATATTACATAGAGCGGGCATTTAACTCCTGCAGAAACGCAGATTTTGCGCTGGCCGAGCTTGGGAATGACGCAGGTGTTTATGGCTGTGTCTATTTATTGTTAAGCAGCAACTGAATCGCAAAGCTGTGAATATGATTGTGGAAACTGTCAGGTTCGGAGGCAATTTATGAAGCTGATGATTCAAATTCCCTGTTATAATGAAGCGCAGACATTGAAAACGGCGCTCAATGCCTTGCCAAAGCAGATCGATGGGATTGATGCCATTGAATATCTTATCATTAATGACGGAAGCGCAGATGATACGGTAAATGTTGCAAGGAGCTGGGGCGTAAATTATGTGGTAAATTTTCGATCTAATCGCGGCCTTGCCAAAGGATTTATGGCCGGATTGGATGCGTGTCTGCGCAATGGAGCGGATATTATTGTAAATACGGATGCGGATAATCAGTATGAAGGTGCGGATATTGAAAAACTTGTCCGGCCAATTCTGGAAGGAAAATCTGATATTGTGATTGGCGCACGTCCGATTGATGAGATTACTGATTTTTCTCCGTTGAAAAAAAAGCTGCAGCATTTTGGAAGCTATATTGTGCGCAAGGCAAGCAGAACAGATATTCCGGATGCGCCAAGCGGATTTCGCGCCTACAGCAGAGAAGCGGCAATGCGTCTGAATGTGACAAATGAATACACTTATACACTGGAAACAATTGTGCAGGCGGGCAGGACGAAAATGGCGATGGATTCGGTGCCGGTGCGCACGAATCAGGAGATTCGCCCGTCCAGATTAATGAAAAGCATGACAGGCTATATTAAAAAGTCCATTTTTACGATTGGGCATGTCTTTATGATGTATAAGCCGCTGCAGTTTTTTGTGACGATTGGCAGCGTGATATTCCTGTGCGGAGCGGCGGTTGGGGTGCGTTTTTTAAACTTTTATTTTCATGGAGTCGGAAACGGGCATATCCAGTCGTTAATTTTGGCAGCGGTATTGCTGCTGCTTGGATTTCAGACGATGATTACAGGACTTTTGGCAGATGTCATTGCTTCAAACCGCAAGATTTTAGAAGATGTGCAGTATCATGTGCGCAGGATGGATTATGACGGCGTAAAGCTGGAAAGGGAAAAGCAAGGGAAAAGCGAAGCAGATAAAAAAGAATAAAAGAAAGAAATGGGCGTGTATTTTGAAAGATCGTATGGGAAAACAAACAGCGGCAGCAGGAATCAAAAAATATATCAAATTTGCCGGAAATGCAGTTTGCGGATTCTCTGTTTTGTTTCTCATAATAGCGCTGATGCGGACAGAGTTTGATTTTTCGCAGGTGACGAATTGGCGGCTGTTTTTATTTGTTTTCGCTGTGGCAACTGTTTTTAAGACAGCGACGGTGTTTATGTCTGCAAGCGCATGGTGTTTTTGGCTGGAATTTTTTGCAAAAAGGCGCTGTGACCGTAAGATGGCACTTCGTGTGTATGCAAAAGCGAACATTGGCAAATATTTGCCCGGAAATGTGATGCATTATGTGGAACGCAATCTGTTTGCGGGCAAATTGCATTTGTCGCAAAAGCAGATTGCTGCTGCAAGTGTCTGCGAAATTGTATCGCTTGTATTAACAGCTTTATTTATGGGAACGTTTCTGGCTTTTTCCGGGATGCGGAAAGTTCTTTTGACCGTAGGAGAGAAGGTTCCGGTTTTGCACCGATTGGGACATACTTTGGAGGAGATTGTTTCCGGAAGCGTTTTCACGGAATGGAAAGTATGGTTATCATTTGCGGCAGTCATTTTGGCTGTTTTGGCGTCAGTATTTTTTAGCCGATACAGAAAAGGCAGCGCGAAACAGCGGCAGATCATGAATAAAATGTTTTGTGCAGCAGATTTTTTTGCATGGATCATTCAGTTTTTGAGAAGTTTTTTTATTTATGCGGCAGTGCTTTTGATACTTGGTCTGACGCTTGTCCTGCTGTACTGGTATTTGGGCGGCAGACCTGCCGTACGGCAGGCGCTTGAGATGACGGCGGCTTATATCATTGCATGGGTACTGGGGTTTATCATTCCGGGAGCGCCGGGCGGGATTGGAGTCCGCGAGATGGCGCTGACACTGCTGCTGACACCCGTTACAGGGAAAGACAGTATTGTCGTGTTAAGCGTACTGCATCGTCTTGTTACGGTAGCCGGAGATTTTGCGGCATATTTGGCAACTGTCAGCAAAAGATGAGGAGTTATATAGTAATAAAAAGTGTTAAGGAACTGTAATCATGAAAAAAGATGTTACCATTGCAATTACAGCGGCAAGCTACAGTGGAAATAAAGGAGCAGCAGCGATGCTGCAAAGTTCCATCAGCCAGTTAAAAGAAAGATATGGCGGCCGCCTTCATGTATACCTGATGAGTGTTTATCCGCAGGAAGATCGTATGCAATGTCCGCATACGTTTGTAACAATTGTTCCCGCTCAGCCGCAAAGACTGTTGTTTCTGGCGTTTCCATGTGCTGTTTTGTATAAAATCTTACGATGGTGTCCGCCGGTTCGCACCTTGCTGTTAAAAAATAAAATTTTAAAAACATATAAAAATACAGATTTAGTCATTGATGAAGCAGGCATTGCTTTCTCAGACAGCCGTGGATGGATTTTAAATACGTATGCGTTTGTCTGTGCAGCAGTTCCAATGTTAATGGGTGTGCCGGTAGTGAAATATTCGCAGGCGCTTGGGCCGTTTCACAATGGCTATAATCGTTTTCTGGCAAAATGGATTTTGCCAAAGATGCAGCTGATTGCCGCCCGCGGACGGTTTACGTATGAGCATTTGCGGGCCATTGGCATTCACAGGCAGGTCAGGCTGTATGCAGACGGCGCATTTACGATGCCGGCGAAAAAAGCGTCAAAGCCGTTTGTGCAAAAAGGATGTGGATTGGCCAAATCCGGTCATATAGCGGCGTTGTCCATCAGTTCAGTGGTAGAACGTAAGTGTAAAAAAGCAGGGATCAGTTATTGTAACATTATGGCCGAGTTTATTGCATATTTAACCGGTCAGGGATATCAGGTCTATATGTTTGCCAATGCAGCGCGGATGCATTCAAAAAAGCCACGCAATAATGATTTGATGACAGGAGATGCGGTTGCACAGGCATATCAAAAGCTTGGAATTGGAAATGACGGTGCATTCATTTGGGAGCACAAAGAGCTGGATGCGGAAGAAATCCGTGAAAGAATCGGTCAGTGTGAATTTTTGATTGCATCCAGATTTCATGCGATGGTATTTGCGCTGGCTGAACAAGTGCCTGTGATGTTGATCGGATGGAGCCATAAGTATCAGGAAGTAATGGAACAGTTTGGGCTTGGGGAATATGCGGCAGATTATTCCTCTCTTAGTTTTCAGAATTTAAAACAAAGTTTTGAAATGTTTATGCAGCATCAGGACGAAATACGGTATAAGATTAAGCGGCATCTGCCTTCTGTACAAAAAAGTTCCGGAAAAAATATCCGGCATATTGTTAAAATTCTGGATCAAATACTTACAGAGCAGGAAAGTACACGATATATGAATCATGTCATCGATCTGGAGCATCCGGATGATTATATTGGCCGCCATTTGCTGTGCCGGATGGGTTATGCTACAGATGTCCGGATACGCAAAAATGCGGCATCCGGCGGCATGGTGACGGCGCTTTTATGTAGCCTTTTAAAAAATCAGGAAATTGACGGTGCATGGGTCGTACGGACAGCTTTTACGGAACGTGGGGAATTAACTTACGAAACGGGCATCGCAACATCGGTACAGGAGATTTGTGAGGCGTCATCCAGTGTTTATATGAAAATTCCAATGCTGGCACATTTGGATCAGCTGCGTGCTTTTGATGGCAGGCTGGCGGTTGTGCTTACTCCATGTATGATGCGGGCATTTTGTCATATACTAGAAAAGGATCGCAGGCTGCGGGAGAAGATCGTATTAAAAATCGGTCTTTTTTGCAGCGGCGCACCGGATATCAAAGCGACAGAATATGCGCTTGATAAATGCCGCATTGCACGTCAAGGCGCAAAACGACTGTATTATCGCAGAGGGCATTGGCGGGGTGTTTCCAGTGTTATTTATGCAGATGGCAGGGAACAGCAATTTTCTTATACGAAATCTGTTTGTGCATATAAAAATGCATATTTTTTTACTGACCGCAGCTGTCTGCAGTGTAAAGATCAATTTGCACAATGCGCAGACATCAGTTTTGGAGATGTATGGCTTGCACAGATGAAAAAGAAGAAGGTAAAATATACCGGATGCATTGTACGTACAAAAGAAGCGCTTCATATGTTGCAGCGCACTCAAAAGCAGGGAGATTTGCATACATGTGCAATGACGGCAGAACAGGCATTGCGCAGCCAGATGCGCGCATTAACGTTTAAGTACAGACAAAGGCGCTGGAACCACAGGCTGGCAGGTTTTTTGGCAGTCAAAAACCAGGAATTTTCCTATAAGCATCCGAAATTGTTAAAAAAGATTCCGTTATCTGCAGTATATTATTATATGTGTGCAATACGGCTGCTGCTGAGCTGGTAAAACAGCACAGCCATTTACCGAGTTATCCGCATCTGTTCCAAAGGAGATTTTTATGAATGATAAAATATATGAATATGACGCAAAGATTTGCGCTGCAGAAAGCAAGGGCGGCGCTTATGTGGCGTTTCCTTATAATGTGCGGGAAGAGTTTCATGCAGGACGCGCAAAAGTGCATGTGGAATTTGACGGGGAACCATACGATGGAAGTGTCGTAAATATGGGCGTAAAAAACAGTGACGGTTCGATTTGCTATATTATCGGAATCCGAAAGGATATCAGACAGAAAATTGGAAAACATCCCGGAGATCTGGTACATGTTCTTGTGAAACCGGTCTGAATCCAATGTCTTCCTCTGGCAGAATATGTTTGATATTTTTGCCAGAGGATTGGAAATTTATTTTAATCTTGTGATTTTACGGCGTCCTTTAAATTTGGCTTCACAGTATTTGCATCGGTATATTTGTTTTTCCTGATCTGTCAGTACAAAAATCTGATCCAGCTCCTGTTCAATGGAAGTAATGCAGCGCGGGTTTTTACACCGGATGACATTTTTGATTTCCTTTGGAAGAGTTAATTCCTGTTTTCTCACGATTTTTTCATTTTGAATGATATTTACGGTAATATTATGATCGATGAATCCAAGGATGTCCAGATCGAGCGCATCGATCGGGCATTCTACCTTAATAATGTCTTTTTTTCCCATTTTATTGCTGCGTGCATTTTTGATAATGGCGACACAGCAGTCCAGACGGTCCAGTTTGAGATCGTGATAAATCTGAAAGCTCATGCCTGCCTGTATATGATCTAATACAAAGCCCTCATGAATTCCGCTGATGTTAAGCATAGTTTGTCCTCCTTTTTGCAATGGAATATCAGGTAATCAGTCAATTTTCATCGGTTACATGAATATCAAGCAGCGTCAAAATGAGCGCCATGCGGACATAGACACCGTATTGTGCCTGTTTGAAATAAACGGCTCTAGGGTCGTCATCAACTTCTACGGATATTTCGTTGACGCGCGGGAGAGGATGGAGTACAAGCATATCCTTAGGAGCCAGCTTCATCTTGGCTTTATCCAGAATGTAAAAATCTTTCATGCGTATGTAATCTTCCTCATTGAAAAAACGTTCTTTTTGTACACGTGTCATGTAAAGAAGATCCAAATCCGCCATAGCGTCTTCCAAACGTTCCACTTCTTTGTATGGGATATGGCCGGCATCCAGGATATCTTCACGGATGTATCCCGGCACACGCAGTTCTTCAGGTGAGATTAATACAAATTCAACATCAGGGTAACGTATCAGGGCATTGATAAGAGAATGAACTGTACGGCCAAATTTCAAATCGCCGCAAAGACCAACTTTTAAATGGTCCAAATGACCTTTCAGAGAATAGATCGTTAATAAATCAGTAAGTGTCTGCGTCGGGTGCTGATGGCCGCCGTCGCCTGCGTTGATGACCGGAATGGAGGAACGGCTGCTGGCAACAAGCGCGGAGCCTTCCTTTGGGTGACGGATAGCACAGATATCTGCATAACAGGATATGACACGAATCGTATCCGATACGCTTTCTCCTTTTGCTGCAGAGCTGTTGTCGCTGCTTGCAAAACCAATCACACTTCCGCCAAGATTTAACATAGCGGCTTCAAAGCTGAGCCTTGTTCTTGTACTCGGTTCATAAAAGCAGGTTGCAAGTTTTTTCCCCTCACAGGCATGTGCATATTTTTGCGGATTCGCTTCAATCGCGTTTGCCAGCTTTAGCAGATCATCCAGTTCGGTTACAGAAAAATCCAATGGATTAAGTAAGTGCTTCATAGGTTGTCCTCCTTGAATTTTGGAATGTCAGTACATGAGCATTTTTACAATCATATAATAAAGAAGGAGAAAATTCAAGACTGAAAAAAAAGAGTTTTGGAAGCTATCGTCAGATTATTGCAACAGTTTTGATAGTGTGTTGTATTTTGTGGATACCCGGACGCCGGGAGAGGGGCTCTGTACGGTCTGCTTATTCCTGTTCCAGAATGCAAGAAGCTCTAAGCATTCTGCATCCAGGCTATGACAACCGGACGGTCGCGTCACCTAGTTCGCCCTGGCTAAACGCCAGCAGCTAAAGGTGTCGCTTGGCTTCGCCCCTGACTTCCAAGCAGAATACTAAGAGCTTCTATCATTCTTCCAACGTCACAAGCAGACCGTACAGAGCCCCTCTCCCGGCTGGCTTTCTTAAACTTAACATAAAAACAGCATGCCTTCTCTGAAAACCTTTAAAAAAATTGATCTTGAATAGCATATATTGTTTCATATTCTTTTTCAGGGAATTATGGTCTTAAGAACGATTTCAAGTTAATTCGTGACAGTTTTGAATCGAAAACATTTCATCGCGTATTACTGGTCTTGTATGAACATTGTTTACAAGAAACCTGATGTACTGACAATTTTTCAAAACCAGCTGGGAGAGGGGATTTGCCCGGCCTTCCTGTGGCTTTGGAAGAATGTTAGAAGCTCTTAGTATTCTGCTTGAAAGTCAGGGGCGAAGCCAAGCGGCGCCTTTAGCTGCTGGCGTTTAGCCAGGGCGAATTAGGTGACGCGACCGTCCGGTTGTCATAGCCTGGATGCAGAATGCTTAGAGCTTCTTACATTCTGGAACGGTCACAGGAAGGCCGGGCAAATCCCCTCTCCCGGCGTCCGGGTATCCAAAAATGCAACTCTTTATCAAAAGCGCTGCTTTATGCATAACGTTTTGTCAGATTTTTTGTAGGGATAGTAGATGAAATAGAACAACTATGCTATAATTTTTGATATATTTATGAAAGAAGAGGAGGCAAGAGATGCAATATCAGCCATTGCCGGTTGGCGTAGATAATTTTGAGAAGCTTGTAACGAGAGGTTATTATTTTATAGACAAGACGCTGCTGATTCAGGATTTGCTGGACAAAAAAGGTGACGTAAATTTGTTTACCCGTCCGCGCAGATTTGGGAAAACGCTGAATATGAGCATGCTGCAGTATTTTTTTGAAGATAGCAGAAAATCGGATGGGACAAAGCAGGACAATCGTTATTTATTTGCGGGAACGGATATTGTGCAGACCGGGGAACGGTACTTATCTTATATGGGACAGTATCCGGTCATCAGTCTGTCGCTAAAATCTGCGAAACAGCCGGATTTTGATATGTCCTACCATATGCTTGTGCGGCAGATCGCAGATGAGTTCCGCCGTCACCGTTTCGTTATGGATCAGAATATGTCAGAAGAACAGAAAGAAAGATATACACAGGTTCTTTGGGAGAAAGCAGACAGAAATACCATGAATGATTCGCTGAGATTTTTGTCGGAGTGTCTGGAACAGTATTATGGAAAAAAAGTGGTAATTTTGATCGATGAATATGATGTGCCATTAGAAAGCGCTTATTTCACCGGCTATTATGAAGAGATGGTCAGCTTTATCTGTTCCTTGTTTGAGTCTGCGTTTAAGACAAATGCCAGTCTGGAGTTTGCGGTTATTACGGGCTGTCTTCGTATATCAAAGGAAAGTATTTTTACGGGTATGAACAATTTGGAGATCATTTCAATACTAAGCAGAAATTATGATGAGTACTATGGGTTTACCGAAGAAGAGGTTAAAAAAATCTGTATGGATTTTGGTCTGTCTCACAAGTACGAAACGGCAAAAGAATGGTATAACGGCTATATATTTGGAAATGCGCATGTGTACAATCCTTGGAGTGTGATACGTTTTATCAAAGATATGCTGGCGGACGATACATCGTTTCCTTGTGCATACTGGGCGAATACGAGCTCTAACAGCATTGTACGGACATTGATTGAGCGGGCGGATGAGGATACGAAAGAAGAGATCGAAGCCTTAATTGAAGGAAAGACTGTGGAAAAGCCGATACATGAAGATATTACGTATGATGAGATTTATGATTCTGTAGACAATTTATGGAATTTCATGTTTTTTACCGGATATTTTTGCAAAGTTTCAGAGCGGATGGATGAGAAGACAAAGCAGATTTTTGCAGTCTTTACAATTCCTAATCAGGAAGTTCGGCTGATTTTTCGAAATAAAATACTGACATGGTTTGAAGAAAAAGTAAAGGTAAAAGATCGGACAGCATTGTTTGGAGCGCTGATCAATCATGATGCGCAGACATTAGAAGAAGAGATTGCACAGCTGTTATTGGAAACGATCAGCTTTAACGATGCCTACGAGAGCTTTTATCATGGGTTTTTGGCAGGAATATTATCAGGTATGAAAGGGTATGTTGTAAAATCGAACCGGGAGGGAGGGAGCGGAAGGAGCGATCTGTATATCCGCCCGGTGACGAGAAGAAAAGAAGCGTTTGTGATAGAGTTTAAGGTAGCCAGACGTTTTTCAGAGCTGGAAAAGAAAGCGGAAGAGGCATTAAAGCAGATTGATGAGCGGCAGTATGTCAAAGAGTTAAATGACGACGGATATGAAAAAGTTTTTCAGTACGGGATTGCATTTTTTGGAAAAGACTGTCTGGTAAAGGAGCAGCAATCGTGATAAAAATATTTTTAGTGGAAGATGAAATTATTATCCGGGAAGCGATTCACAAAATGATTCCCTGGGAAAGTTATGGATTTGAATTTGCAGGTGAAGCCAAAGATGGAGAAATGGCGCTGCCAGCCATCCGCAGCATCCGGCCGGATGTGCTGATAACGGATATCAAAATGCCATTTATGGATGGTTTGGCTTTAAGCAAACTGGTGTTAAAAGAACTGCCGGATACAAAAATTATTATTGTCAGCGGCTATGACGATTTTGAATATGCAAGACAGGCAATTTCACTTGGAGTCGAACAATATTTGTTAAAGCCGGTCACGAAATCTGCATTTATAGAAGCGCTTGAAAAAATTCGTGAAAAGTACGAAAAAGAAGTGGAGCAAAAGGATTATATTGAAAAATTTCAAAAAGATATTCGCGAATATGAGAAAAACACACGCAGAGATTTTTTTGAAATGCTTGTATCCGGGAAGGCGGAGCTTAAAAATATTTATGAAAAGGCGGAGCAGTTACAGATCGATATTTTGGCAGAATGTTATAATTTGATTTTATTTTCGGTAGCCTCAGGGGAGAGGCAGCGGGAAATTGTAGATGCGTATACGCCGGAAATGGGTCATTTGCTGACTCAAATCGATATTTTGATTCAAAAAGATGAAAACTATCTGCTGTTTCGCAACCAGATGTTCAGCTATGCAGTCCTTGTTAAGGCATCCAAAGATATGATTGAAAAATGTACGCAAAGCTGTATGGAGCTTTTGACGCAGATGTTCGAACAGGAAAAGGAGCGCATTGACTGGTTTATCTGTCATGCAACTGCGGTAGATCGTTTAAGCATGCTGCCAAAGTGCTATAAAGAAGCAATGAAAACGTTTGCGTTACGCTATGTCGGCTATTCCCATGTGATTTCGAATGAAGAACCAAAGCAGCAGGAACATCCAGACGTAGATCTGCGTTCCATTGATACGGATGCGGTGAATCCGGAAATTATCCGTAATTTTTTGTGTCAGGCGCTTCCGGAAGAGGTGGAGAGCTTTGTAAGCAACTATTTTCATTTAATTGGAGAAGATGCGCTGAAATCACAGATGTTTCGTCAGTATATTTTGTTGAATGCGTATTTTTGCGTTATTTCATTTGTGCAAAGTCTTGGCATCGATAGAGCAAAGTTTCAGGAAGAAATACCGGATATTCAGGCGGAAATTTCAGGCAGTTCCGGGCAGGTGCGGGAGAATATGGTAAAGATATTGTCCCGGGCGATCAGTATGCGGGAGGAGAGCACAAGAGGAAAGTATCGGACCATGATTCAGGCTGCAGTAGAGTTTATGGAGGAACATTATTCAGACGAATCGCTGAACCTGAATAAAGTAGCATGTGCGGCCAATGTCAGCGCCAATCATTTCAGCGCTTTGTTTTCGCAGGAAATGAAGCAGACGTTTATTGAATATCTGACAGCGCTGCGTATGCGTAAGGCCAGAGAGCTGCTGCGGTGTACGGATAAGCGGTCCGGGGAGATAGCGTTGGAGGTCGGATATAAGGATGCGCATTATTTCAGCTTTTTATTTAAGAAAACGCAGGGGTGCACACCGAGCGGATACCGCAGTCAGAGCAGACAGTCTGATTTGGAAAAATCGTAGGAGGCGGATCTTATAATGAAGAAACGGTTTCGGAAAAAATACCGCAATATGAGCCTGTACCAGAAACTACGCTATATTATATTAGGTCTGGCGCTGCCATTGGTTTTTTGTATGATTGCTGCGTTAGGCGTATTTGCTTATTATGCCGGGCAGTATCGGAAGGTTACGCATAATGTTACAATCAGCAGCAGCTTTAATCTGAATTTTAAAGAAAACATAGATCTGAAAATGTATCATTATTCGGTTTCCAGCAGAGAGCAGGCAGCGCTTCCGATTGATGATGTTGAAGAAGCAATTAAAATTGCGCGTTCTTTGAAAGAAACAACAAATTATAAAGAAAGCCGACAGGTGCTTTTGAATGTACTGGATTATTGTGATAATTTAAAAACAAAGATGTATATGCTGGAACAGACAGAAAGTTATGACAGCCGTCAGCTTCAGCTGGAAAATAATATTTATGTGCTTACAAACCTAATCCGCGGAAAAATGTTGGATTATATTTATTATGAAGCAGGATATTTATCCAAGATTGGAACAGACATGATGCAGAGCATTGCGGCTGCGATTGTCTGTATCGGTGGTGTGATGCTGCTCGTTGTGATTGCCGTACTGCAGCGCTCTTTTTATTTTTCCAAAGGCATTACGCAGCCGATCAGCAGCCTTTGTGAGAATGTCAGGCTTATCGGGGAAGGGCAGTTTCAGGTTGATGCGGTAGAGATTAATGATTATGAGATTGCGGAACTGGATACGGGTATTCGCAACATGGCGCAGCGTATCAGCTGTCTTTTGAAAAATGTCAAACAGGAAGAAATGCTGCATCATAAAATGGAACTGCAGCTTTTGCAGGCACAGATCAATCCGCATTTCTTATATAATACACTGGATACGATTGTATGGCTGGTAGAATGCGGTATGAATGATGAAGCAGTGAAGATGCTTGGAGATCTGTCTGTCTTTTTTCGCACGATGTTATCAAAAGGGGAAGATATTATTTCTTTAAAGGAAGAGGTGACACATACACGCAGTTATTTAGATATCCAGCAGGTACGTTACCGGGATATTTTGGACTTTGAAATTACACTGCCAAAAGAGCTTGAAAAAGTATGCCTGCCAAAACTGACGCTGCAGCCGCTTGCAGAAAACGCACTGTATCATGGAGTAAAAGAAAAGCGGGGCAAGAGCACGATTTGGATTACGTGCCGTCTGGAAGGGGAGACGGTTGTGATTCAGGTGCGGGATAATGGAATCGGAATCGCAAAAGAACGTCTGGAAGAGTTAAAGGAAGCGTTAAACAGCAGGCAGCGTATTGGATTTGGCATGTCTGCGGTGCAGGAGCGTCTGCGGCTCTTTTTTGGAGAACCTTACGGAATGTCTGTTTGTTCTGAATATGGAAAAGGCACTTGTGTGGAAATCTGTATCCCGATATCGGAAAAAATTCAACATAAATCATAAAAAAACCAACTTTAATGAAAAAAAACGTAAAAAAATAAACAAAACAATGAAGAATCTTTATGGAATTTTTAGAATAAATATCTATAATAAATGATAACAACATAACAAGCCGATGGCTTGAAAAAGGAGGATATAAGTATGAAAAGGAAAATCGTAGCATTATTTTTGGCAACTTGTATGGCAGCGTCTATGACAGCATGTGGTGGCAAAGATGCATCAACAGATAACGCAAGCAGTAATAATGATACTGCAGACGACGCAGCAGGGGACGACGCGGCAGGCGGAGATGATGCGGCAGGAGACGACGCAGCAGGCGGGGACGATGCAGCAGGGGATGACGCAGCAGGCGGAGATGATGCGGCAGGCGGCAAAATTACAGTAGGTTTCTCTCAGGTAGGTGCAGAATCTGACTGGAGAACAGCAAACTCAGCTTCTATGAAAGAGACATTTTCAGAAGCAAATGGTTATGAGCTGATTTTTGACGATGCACAGCAAAAACAGGAAAACCAGATTGCAGCGATTCGTAACTTTATTCAGCAGGAAGTAGATTATATCGTATTGGCTCCTGTTACAGAAACAGGATGGGATACGGTACTGCAGGAAGCATATGACGCAGGAATTCCTGTCATTATCGTAGACCGTATGGTAAATATATCAAAAGATGATTTATATACCGCATGGGTAGGCTCGAACTTCCAGTTAGAAGGTGAAAAAGCATGTGCATGGCTGGATGCTTACGCAGAGGCGACAGGCAAAGGCAGCGAAGAGCTTAATATTATCGATATTCAGGGTACGATCGGCGCTTCTGCACAGATTGGACGTACTGCCGGTCTGGAAGCAGCAATTGAAGCACATGACAACTGGAAGCTGTTAGAAGCTCAAAGCGGTGAATTTACACAGGCAAAAGGACAGGAAGTAATGGAATCCCTGTTAAAACAGTATGACGATATTGATGTAGTATACTGTGAAAACGATAACGAAGCGTTCGGCGCGATTGATGCAATCGAAGCAGCAGGCAAGACGGTTGGAAAAGAAATCGGCAAAGACATTCTGGTGATGTCCTTTGACTCTACGAATGCAGGTCTGACAGACGTATTAAACGGAAAGATTATCTGCAATACAGAATGTAATCCACTGCATGGACCTCGTGTAGAAGAAATTATTAAAAAACTGGAAGCAGGCGAAGAAGTAGAAAAACAGCAGTTCGTTGATGAAGAGATCTTTGCAGGCACAGAAGACGTACCTTCTATCAAAGTGAACGATGCAGAATATCCGGTTACTACCGTTACACAGGAAGTCATTGACGGACGTGCATATTAATCAGTACATAAGAAAAGCACAAAAATTGTTGCGAAAAGACAGGCTGTTGTACTGGTAAATACATAAAGCAGGAAAAAGCACGCGGTATAGAAAGATACGAAAGTACTGTATCGCGTGTTTTCTGCGCTCAAAAATAGAGAACGTATGTTGCAGGTGAATGAAGGCTGGCGTTTTTCAGCATATGAGTGATCTGAACCTGTGACAAATGATCGGAAAGCGGGTGAAAAGTTATGGATCAAAATGTAGTATTGACGATGAGAGACATCAGCAAGACGTTTCCGGGCGTCAAGGCATTGTCGCATGTGGATTTTACACTGCGCAAGGGAGAGGTTCATGCATTAATGGGTGAAAACGGTGCGGGAAAATCAACATTGATTAAGGTGCTCACCGGAGTGCATGAATTTGAATCAGGAGAAATCCGCATGGACGGAAGCAATGCGGCAATTATCAACCATTCGCCGCAGGAAGCGCAGGAAAACGGTATCAGTACCGTGTATCAGGAGGTCAATCTCTGTCCGAACCTTACGGTTGCCGAAAATCTGTTTATCGGCCGTGAGCCAAGGAAATTCGGCATGATTGACTGGAAAACGATGAACAAAAAATCTTTGGAGCTGTTAAAAAATCTGGATATTGCCGTATCGCCGACAACGATGCTGGATGAATGTTCGATCGCGATTCAGCAGATGATTGCCATTGCACGTGCAGTTGACATGAAATGTAAAGTATTGATTTTGGATGAGCCGACTTCCTCTTTGGACGACAGTGAAGTAGAAAAGCTGTTTGTATTAATGCGCCGTCTGAAAAATGAAGGCGTAGGCATTGTTTTTGTAACGCATTTCTTAGAACAGGTTTATGAAATCTGTGATCGGATTACAGTATTTCGAAATGGCGAATTAGTTGGGGAATTTGAGACAGAAAAGCTTCCTCGTGTCATGCTGGTAGCCAAGATGATGGGCAAGGACTTTGACGATCTGGCTGATATCAAAGGAGACCGTAAGACGCAGGCGAAAAAAACCGAGCCGATTATTGAAGCAAAAGGGATTGGACACCAGGGTACGATCAAGCCGTTTGATATCACATTCAACGCAGGTGAAGTTGTCGGCCTGACCGGTCTGCTCGGCTCCGGACGTTCTGAGCTGGTACGTGCGGTTTACGGTGCGGATAAGGCAGATTCCGGTACGTTAAAGGTAAAAGGCAAAGAGGTAAAAATCAATACGCCGTTAGACGCTATGCAGGCAGGTATGGCATACTTGCCGGAAGATCGAAAAAAGGACGGTATCCTGGCGGATTTGTCTGTAAGAGAAAATATTATTATTGCCCTGCAGGCAAAACGGGGAATGTTTAAGCCGATGAGCCGTAAAGAAATGGAAGATTTTGCAGATAAATATATTAAAGTGCTGCAGGTAAAGACGGCGAGCAGAGAAACGCCGATCAAGAGCCTGTCGGGCGGCAACCAGCAGAAGGTTATTATTGGTCGCTGGCTGTTGACAAATCCGGATTATCTGATTTTAGATGAACCGACCAGAGGGATTGATATTGGTACAAAGACAGAAATCCAAAAATTAGTGCTGCAGCTGGCGGATGAAGGAAAATCCATTACGTTTATTTCCTCCGAAGTAGAAGAGATGCTTCGTACCTGCTCGAGAATGGCAGTTCTGCGTGACGGCAGGAAGGTAGGAGAGATCGAGGGAGATGATTTAACGCAGGAGAGAATCATGCAGACGATTGCCGGAGGTGAAAAATAGTTATGGCAAATGAAAATACGAAAACAGGATTTGATTTCAAACAGCTGACGAAAAAGCGTTTGTTTTTGCCGATTGTATGTCTGATCGTCGTACTGTTGACAAATCTGATCAAAACACCAGACTTTTTTAAAGTGTCGCTAACAAACGGCGTATTAAACGGATATATTATTGACGTAATTAATCGTGCATCGGAACTTGTTATTTTAGCAATCGGCATGACGCTCGTAACAGCGGCTTCCGGCGGACAGGATATCAGTGTCGGCGCAGTGATGGCGGTTGCCGCCGCTGCCTGCTGTCAGATTTTAACAGGCGGTGAAGTATCGGCAAATGCATTCGCCAATCCATTTATTCTGGCAGTATTGGCAGCTCTTGCGGCAGCTGCGTTATGCGGTATTTTTAACGGATTTTTAGTAGCAAAGCTGGGGATTCAGCCGATGGTTGCCACGCTCATTTTGTTTACAGCCGGACGTGGAATTGCACAGTTGATTACAAAAGGACAGACGACTTATGTACGTGTGGAATCTTATAAAATTATGGGCGGCTATATCGGCAGCTGTCCGATACCGACTCCTATCTTTTTTGCAATCATTATGGTTATCATTGTAAACCTGATACTGAAAAAAACTGCGCTTGGCCTGTATATTGAAAGTGTTGGCATCAATGGCTCCGCTTCCAGGCTGGTCGGCTTAAATTCTACGATGATAAAGTTTTTAACGTATGTCATCTGCGGCGTGCTGGCAGGTGTGGCCGGTATCGTAGCTTCGAGCAGAATTTACTCGGCAGATGCAAATAACATCGGATTAAACCTGGAAATGGATGCGATCCTTGCGGTAGCTCTCGGCGGCAATGCATTGGGCGGTGGTAAATTCAGCCTGATGGGTTCTGTGATAGGCGCATATACGATCCAGGCGCTAACTACCACACTATATGCCATGAGTGTATCTTCTGACAGGCTTCCGGTCTATAAGGCAGTAGTCGTTGTTATTATCGTCGTACTCCAAAGCCCTGTATTTAAAAAATATCTTGCCAACGCAAAGGCAAGACGGGCTTCAACAATATAAGCGGAAGGTGGTCGTTAAGCATGGAAAAGAAAAAGATAAACAGCAATACGTTTTTGCTGATCATTACAATAGTATTATTTGTGGTCATGTATGTCGCTGGTATGATAATATTCAGCGAACAAGGTTTTGCAAAACCACAGATGTTTTTGAACCTGTTTATTTCCAACGCAGGACTGATCGTCATCGGCTGCGGCATGACACTCGTTATGATTACCGGAGGCATCGATATTTCTGTCGGTTCCGTTACGGCGCTTGTTTGTATGGTATCTGCTTATGTGATGGAAAATAAAGGCATGAGCGCTTGGATGGCCGTATTTTTCTCACTCATTATCGGCATCTGCTTTGGCCTGGTTCAGGGATATCTGGTTACATACCTGGAGATTCAGCCGTTTATCGTAACTTTGGCCGGCATGTTCTTCGGACGCGGCATGACGGCAATGGTCAGCACAGAAATGATTTCCATTAAAAATGAACTGTTTTTGAAATGGGCAAATTACAGAATTAACATGCCGTTTGGCTCTGTAAATAAAAAGGGCAGATTTATCGCGGCTTACATCTATCCAACAGTAGTCATTGCCTTAATCGTAGTCATTATTATTTCCGTAATGCTCAAATATTCCAAGTTCGGACGCAAGCTGTATGCCATCGGCGGCAATCAGCAGAGCGCGATTATGATGGGCTTAAACGTAAAACGGACCAAAATGCAGGCATATGTACTGGATGGATTTTTAGCAGGACTAGGCGGATTCTTATTCTGTTTAAACAGCTGCGCCGGATTCGTAGAGCAGGCAAAAGGATTGGAAATGGACGCGATTTCTTCTGCCGTTATCGGCGGAACGCTCTTAAGCGGCGGTGTCGGCACTGTTATCGGGACGTTGTTTGGCGTATTGATTAAAGGAACAATTACAAGTCTGATTACGACACAGGGTACCTTGTCCAGCTGGTGGGTAAGGATCACATTATCGGCATTGCTTTGCTTCTTTATTGTACTGCAGGCGGTATTTGCTGCTGCGAAAAAGAAAAACAAAAATTAGTGCGGCTTTATGCAACGTGTGGCCGTATGAGCTTCTGTATAGGGAGGATCAGAACTGTCCTGCAGCTGGGAGGTGGCTGCGGGGCAGTTTTCAATTGGGAAATTTTTTTAAGGGCAACATTTTAGATATAGGGTTGCATTTTTGGATACCCGGACGCTGGGAGAGGGGATTTGCCCGGCCTTCCTGTGACCGTTCCAGAATGTAAGAAGCTCTAAGCATTCTGCATCCAGGCTATGACAACCGGACGGTCGCGTCACCTAGTTCGCCCTGGCTAAACGCCAGCAGCTAAAGGCGCCGCTTGGCTTCGCCCCTGACGATCAAGCAGAATACTAAGAGCTTCTAACATTCTTTCAAAGCCACAGGAAGGCCGGGCAAATCCCCTCTCCCAGCTGGTTTTTGAAAAATTGTCAGTACATCATAAACAATGTTCATATAAGGTCGGTAATAGGCGAAAATGTTTACGATTCAAAACTGACACGAATTAACTTGAAATCGTTCTTAAGACCATAATTCCCTGAAAAAGAATATGA
>CAJUBQ010000059.1 GCA_910584595.1 uncultured Eubacterium sp. | reverse complement strand
GTCAGGGGCGAAGCCAAGCGACACCTTTAGCTGCTGGCGTTTAGCCAGGGCGAACCAGGTGACGCGACCGTCCGGTTGTCATAGCCTGGATGCAGAATGCTTAGAGCTTCTTGCATTCTGGAACAGGAATAAGCAGACCGTACAGAGCCCCTCTCCCGGCGTCCGCAAGGCCAAAATGCAACCCTATATCTAAATCTAAAATGTTGCATTTAATGATGGTCAGCAACAGCAAGAATCTTTTCAAACGCAAGCCCCGCAAACATCCAAAGCGGCGCATAATCCAGCCGGATAATTCCATGAATGTTTGCTTTTGCCTTACTGTAATCCCAGGGACACATTTTGTGTTTTTTTAAAAAACTGCCGCTGACGTATTCTCCGGTAAAAATACCGATGCTGTAAATCGCTCCGCGCAGGAGTGTGGGGCAGCTGGTCAAATGGCGGGATACCGGGGCGATAACGGACGCCATGCCATAGATCGGAAACATCCAAAGAGAAGTCTGTCCCATGAGCCGTTTATCGTGTTTCCATATGCTTCCGGTAGAAGTAAATAAAATTTCCATACACCAGCCGGTCAGGCCGCAAATCATAAAGTTTTGTAATTTTTTCATAAAGATAGGATGCGCAGGATTTTAGGATTTATACAGAAACATGTATTTGAATAAATGTATTTGAATAGTTGTTTTTAGAATGATGGATATGGTTCTGATAAGGTTGGTTTTTAGCCGGGGGATGGGCGGTAGTTTGGAGAAATAGAAGGTGTGAATGATAATTTGCGAAGTGATGCATTTTATCATTCACACCTTGGGCTCTTTCATAGAGTTAATGAAAGATTATGAGGATTCTTTTATAGAGTTAATGAAAGATTATGAGGATTCTTTCATGGAGTCAATGATTGCGTCCGCAAGCGCATCCAATTCAATATTTTTATCTGCGCCCATCGAAGAAGCAATGCTTAGCCGCTCATTTAGAACAGTCATATTTTTTAACTCTTCATCAATAAATTTCTGCATCAGGTCGCCGGACTTGCATGCCCAGGAACCGTTTTCAATCAAAGCGAACGTACGGTTTTGCATATTTAATGCTTTCATATCCATTAAGAAATTGTGCATAACCGGATAAATGCCAAGGTTGTAAGTTACAGATGCCAGTACGATATGGCTGTATTTAAATGCATCGGAAATCAGGTAGGATACATGGGTATTTGATACGTCATGCACTTTTACATTTGTGCAGCCTTTTTCGCAGAGCCTGCCTGCAAGAGCCTGTGCGGCAGCTTCGGTGTTGCCGTACATGGAAGCATAGGCGATCATAACGCCTTTTTCTTCCGGTTCATAGCGGCTCCACTTGTCGTATTTATCGATAAAATATCCGAAATTATCACGCCATACCGGACCGTGGAGCGGGCAGATATATTTGATCTGATCTACAATGCCGCCTGCTTTTTTCAAAAGCAGCTGAATGTGCGGGCCGTATTTGCCTACGATATTTACAAGATAGCGGCGCGCCTCGTCGAGCCAGTCGCGGTCAAAGTTTACTTCATCTGCAAATAGTTTTCCGTCGAGTGCGATAAAAGAGCCGAATGCATCTGCGGAAAACAGTACGCCGTTTGTCACATCGAAAGTGACCATAGCTTCCGGCCAGTGTACCATCGGTGCGGCTACGAAAGTGACGGTGTGGCTGCCGAAACAGTGTGTGTCGCCTTCCTGGACAGTGACGCAGTCGTGTTGATCCGGGTGGAAGCCGAACTGACGCATCAGCATAAAGGCTTTTTCGGTGGAAATGACCTTTACATTCGGATAGCGAAGAAGAATCTGCTCTACACATGCGCCATGGTCAGGTTCCATATGATTGACGACGAGCCAGTCGAGTGTGCGTCCGTCCAGCAGATAATCCAGATTATCAAAAAGCTGGCGGCAGGCAGACCAGTCTACGGTGTCAAACAGTACGGTTTCCTGATCTAACAGTAAATATGCGTTGTAGCTTACACCATATGGAATCGGGTGTATATTTTCAAATAAGTGGAGTCTGTGGTCGTTGGCGCCGACCCAGTACAAATCCTCTGTGATATTACGTACACAATACATGAGATGTCCTGCTACTTAGCGTCTAAATAGCTTTTCCTTTCCTAAATTTTATATTTGTATTTTATGCCATTAAGCTTCAATAAACTGGTCTTTGCCTTCTGCGCATTCCGGGCATACCCAGTCCTGCGGCAGCTTTTCAAACAAGGTGCCAGGAGCGATTTCTGCGTCTTCGTCGCCGTTTTCAGGAATATATTCATATCCGCATCCGCCGCATACATACCGTTTTCCAATCGGGGTTGGCTTTGGCGCTGGCGGACGTTTCATTTTGACCATAGGCGGCGCCGGCTGTTTTTCGCCGGTATCTAAAGCTTCGGTTAAGAGAGGCAGTATTTCATTGACATCACCGACGATGCCGTAGTCACAGTTTTTAAAGATCGGAGCATTGCCGTTTTTATTAATAGCAACAATTGTAGACGCGTCTTTAATGCCTTTTAAATGCTGGGTAGCGCCGGAAATGCCGCACGCAATATACAGATTTCCGGTAAATTTCTGGCCGGACATGCCAACATAGCGGCTTAGCGGTACGTATTTTAATGTTTCAGCGACCGGGCGGGAGGAGCCGATTGCTGCGCCGGCTGCTTTCGCAAGGTCTTCAATCAGTTTCATATTTTCTTTGGAGCCGATTCCTTTTCCGGCGGAAACGACGCGTTCTGCCTGTGCGATCGGGGTGTCGGCTGCAATGCCTACGGTAAAATCATGGCCGTCTTTTTTCAAAGCTTCTACGAGAGCGGTTACTTTGTCGCCCGCGGCGCCGTCACGGAAAATGTGTCCTTTGCGCACACCTGTGATGGGAGCCGGTTTTTTTGCTGCTGAACGGCTGCCGCCTCCGGAATCTTTCGGCATTTTTCCGATTAAGTTAGCTGCGATTACGACGCGCTGGATTTCATTTGTGCCTTCGTAAATTGTAGTAATCTTGGCATCCCGGTACATTCTTTCAACGTCCATGCCTTTTAAGAATCCGGTGCCGCCAAAAATCTGCAGTGCGCTGTTTGTAACTTCCAATGCAATATCAGATGCATACATTTTTGCCATTGCAGCTTCCATTGCATACGGATCATGATGTTCTTTTAATTCGGCTGCAGAATAGACTAAAAAGCGTGCGCAGCGCAGCTTCGTTGCCATATCCGCCAGCTTAAAGGAAATACCTTGCTGTGCGGCGATTGGTTTACCGAACTGGATACGTTCCTTTGCGTAATCAAGCGCCTGTTCAAAAGCGCCCTGTGCGATACCGAGCGCCTGCGCGGCAATGCCGATGCGTCCGCCGTCCAGTGTCGCCATTGCAATCTTAAATCCATCGCCTTCTTTGCCAAGCAGATTTTCCTTTGGGACTTTAACGTCGTTAAAGATTAATTCGGCTGTCGTAGAAGAGCGGATGCCCATCTTATCATAATGATCGCCAAATTCAAAGCCATCCCAGCCTTTTTCTACAATAAAAGCAGAAATGCCGCGGGTGCCGATATCCGGTGTTGTCACAGCGAATACGACATATGTATCAGCTTTCGGGGCATTTGTAATAAATATCTTGCCGCCGTTTAACAGATAGTAATCGCCTTTGTCAAAGGCGGTTGTTTCCGTACCGCCGGCGTCGGAACCTGCGTTTGGCTCTGTCAGTCCAAAAGCGCCGATTTTTTCTCCTTTTGCAAGCGGAACAAGATATTTCTGCTTTTGCGTTTCATTGCCAAAGGCAAAGATCGGGAAAGAGCCTAAGGATACGTGAGCAGATAAAATGACGCCGGAACCGCCGTCTACTCTCGATAATTCTTCCACAGCGATCGCATAGCTGTTAATATCAAGTCCTGCCCCACCGTATTCTTTTGGATAAGGAATACCCATCAGGCCCATTTCTCCGAGTTTTTTTACGGCCTCGTCAGGAAAACGGTTCTCCTGGTCCAGCGAGAATGCGATTGGTTTGATCTCTTCTTCAGCAAAGGCACGAATCTTTGCACGCAGCTGTTCTTGTTCTGGTGTTGTCTGGAATAACATAGCATTGCCTCCTTTTTGTTGGAATTTTTATGTAAAACAGATAAAAATGACTGATATGTATTTTTTGATTTGCAAATTTTCTGTAAATTTTAACTAAAATCAATATAACAAATTGCGGGATGATTGTCAATAATTTCTGGTTTTAATTACCAGATTTTCATTGAATCGTCCTGTGCGGATGTGTATAATTAGGAAAGAATAAACAGATTTTTGCGCTGCATTTGGAGTAATAAATTATCATTCTTTATGGAGGTTTATACATGACAATAGAAAAAATCACAGAACGAATGGATTATCAGCTTCTTTCGGGAAACATCCGTCAGGAAATTACAGCTCTTGTTTACGATTCCAGAAAACTTGTACCGGGATGTATGTTTGTATGTATCAAAGGGGCTGCTTTTGACGGGCATACCTGTATTGACGAAGCAGCCCAAAAGCAGGCCGCGGCCATTGTTGTGGAGCAGGATATTAAAATTCCGCAGGGGCCTGCCGTATTAAAAGTATCGGATACAAGGCTGGCGCTGGCTGAATTGTCAGCAGCATGGTTCCATTATCCTGCAGAACAGCTAAAGACTATTGGCATCACAGGAACGAAAGGCAAGACGACGACAACGTATATGATTCAGTCGATTTTGGAAAGCGCCGGCAGAAAGGTCGGGCTGATCGGCACGATTGAGGCTGTGATCGGGCAGGAGCATATTCCTGCGGCAAATACAACGCCGGAATCTTATTTGCTGCAGCAGTATTTTAGAAAAATGGCAGATGCAGGCTGTGATACGTGTGTGATGGAAGTATCTTCTCAGGGACTTATGATGCACAGGGTAGGTGGGTTTTCCTTTGATATCGGTATTTTTACGAATATTGAGCCGGATCATATCGGGCCAAATGAACACGCTTCGTTTGAAGAATATCTGGCATGTAAAGGAATGCTGTTTCGCCAGTGTAAAACAGGCATTGTGAATGCAGACGATGCGCATGTACAGGATGTGATTGCCGGACATACGTGTGAGATCGAGACGTATGGATTTTCCCAGCAGGCGGATCTGCGCGCACAGGATGTCAGGCTGGTTCATACACCGGGTTATCTGGGCGTAGCTTATCATGCTGCGGGAATTTGTGATTTTGATGTGGAAATCGATGTGCCGGGCAAATTCAGCGTATATAATTCCCTTACGGCAATTGCAGTATGCAGACATTTTGACGTACCGGCAGAAAATATGAAACAGGCATTGAAACAGGCAAAGGTGAAAGGCCGTATCGAGATGGTGAAAGTGTCAGACGACTTTTCATTGATGATTGATTATGCGCATAATGCGATGAGCCTTACGAGCCTTTTGACGACCTTGCGCGAATACGAGCCGGGCAGGCTTGTCTGTCTGTTCGGATGCGGGGGCAACCGCAGCAAAATCCGCCGCTATGAAATGGGGGAGGTATCCGGCAGGCTGGCGGATCTTACGATTATTACATCCGATAATCCAAGAGATGAGGATCCACAGGCAATTATAGACGATATTAAGCAGGGGATTGCAAAGACAGATGGGAAGTTTGTAGAAATCATTGACCGGAAAGAAGCGATCCGTTATGCGATTCAAAATGGGAAACCTGGCGATGTGATTGTGCTGGCCGGAAAAGGCCATGAAGATTATCAGGAAATCCGTGGAAAAAAATACCCAATGGATGAGCGGGATTTGATTGCGGATATTTTAGAAGGCAAATAAACGTGCAGAGCTTGCATGTGCGCATTCACATAAATCACCATATAAATTACTAAGATGAAAAACATTAAACAAAATCTGTTAGGAAATGAATCATGTACGCAGATATAATTGTAGATATTTCACATGAAAAACTGGATAAGACGTTTCAATATGCTGTGCCAAAGCAGCTGGAGCAGGAGATTTCAGAAGGAATGCGCGTAAAAGTGCCATTTGGAAACCGTAAGATTACCGGATATGTGGTTGGTCTTACGGATGTGGCGGAATACGACGTTGCGAAAATAAAGCCTGTTTTTTCGATTATGAAGGAGTCAGCAGTCATTGAATCGCAGCTGATCGCACTGGCGGCCTGGATCCGAAAAAATTACGGGGGAACGATGAATCAGGCGCTAAAAACAGTGCTTCCTGTAAAGCATAAGGAAAAGCAGAAAGAGAAAAAGCAGGTGCGGCTGCTTATTTCGCAGGAGGAGGCAGCCAGCATGCATGCAGAATGTGACCGCAGGCATTATACGGCGCAGGCGAAGCTGTTAGCAGAATTGATGGAATGCTCTCCGCAGTCGTATGCTCATCTGACAAAAGAGCTTGGTATTCCTTCTTCGGCTGTTCGTAATTTTGAAGAAAAAGGAATTATAAAAATTGAACGGGAATTTTATTATCGAAATCCGGTATCCAATATTACGACAAAACAATATGAGATACAGCTGAATGAGGATCAAAAGAAGCTTGCAGAAGTGATTACAATGGAATCGGACGCCGGTAGGGCACATACTTATCTGCTGCATGGGGTGACAGGGAGCGGTAAGACAGAGGTGTATATGGAGCTGATCGCTCATGCAGCGCAAAAGGGTATGCAGTCGATCATGCTGATTCCTGAAATCGCCCTGACGTTTCAGACGGTTCGTCGTTTTTATGAACGGTTTGGCGACCGGGTATCAATTTTACATTCCAGACTTTCTCCGGGTGAGCGATGGGATCAGCTGGAACGGGCGAAAAACGGCGAAATTGACATTATGATAGGGCCAAGGTCGGCGCTGTTCACACCGTTTTCAAATTTAGGTTTTATTATTATAGATGAAGAACATGAAAACAGCTATAAAAGTGAAACGGTACCAAAATACCATGCCAGAGATGTAGCGATCACACGGGCACAAATGGCAGGGGCAAGTGTCGTTTTAGGCTCTGCTACGCCTTCGGTAGATAGTTATTATCGTGCACTGTCGGGGGAATATCAGCTGCTTGTGATGGAAAGGCGTGTGCGTGACCAGAAGCTTCCTGTCTGTGAAATCGCAGATCTGCGGGCGGAGATGCGGGCGGGAAACCGTTCGATTTTAAGCCGCAGGCTGCAGGAGCTGATCGAAGACCGGTTGGCGAAAAAGCAGCAGGTGATGTTATTTTTGAATCGCCGCGGTTTGGCAGGGTTTGTTTCATGCCGCGCCTGTGGCAGCGTACTTCGCTGCCCGCATTGTGACGTATCTTTGAGCCAGCATAAGCATGGGAGACTGATTTGCCATTATTGTGGGTATGAAATGCCAATGGTGGACAAATGTCCTTCCTGCGGTTCTTCTTATATCGGAGCATTTAAGGCAGGCACACAGAAAATACAAGAGCTGACGGCACAGCGTTTCCCACAGGCAAAAATTTTGCGGATGGATTATGATACGACGCGTTCCAAGGATTCTTATGAACAAATATTATCTGCATTTTCCAGACAGGAAGCGGATATATTAATAGGTACACAGATGATTGTAAAAGGACATGATTTTGCAAATGTAACGCTGGTTGGAATACTTGCGGCGGATATGTCTTTAAACGTCAGCGATTACCGGGCGGCAGAGCGCACGTTTCAGCTGGTGACGCAGGCGGCCGGACGTGCCGGACGGGGAAAGGAAGCAGGAGCGGTTGTCATTCAGACGTATCAGCCGGACCATTTCAGTATTTTGGCTGCAAAAGCGCAGGATTACCGTACCTTTTACCAGCAAGAGATTTTATATCGGAAGATGATGCATTATCCTCCGGTTTGGAATATGCTTCATATTTTAACGGCATCCGCCAGATTGGAAGATGCGGATGCCTGTATGAAACAGATTGCGGCCTGGATTCAAAAAGAGCTGAATAAAGCAGGGGCAGGCGGCATATGGAAGCAGATGCAGGTGATTGGCCCTGCAGATGCACCGATTGCAAAGATTCATGATGTTTATCGTAAGGTGCTGTATTTAAAGCACCCGGATTATCCGGTTTTGGTAAAAGTGAAAGATTTTTTGGAAAAAAAGCTGCGGGATTTGACAGAATGGAAAAAAGTCAGTATACAGTTTGACTTTAATCCCATGAACGGTTAATATATTGATTGAGTTTTATTATATACGGAAAAAAGAACATCTAAGAAAATGTTGAGGAGGAGCAGACAGGAGATGGCAATCAGACAGATCAGAGTGGCCGGGGACCCGATATTGAACAAAGTATGTAAGGAAGTAAAAGATTTAACGCCGAAAATGCAGACCTTGATCGAGGATATGCTGGATACGATGTATGAGGCAAATGGCGTAGGACTGGCGGCGCCGCAGGTAGGTATTTTAAGGAGGATTGCGGTTGTCGATATCGGTGACGGGCCGATTGTACTGGTAAATCCGCAGATTATTGAAGAAGACGGGGAACAGACCGGAGATGAGGCATGTTTAAGCCTTCCGGGCAAAGCAGGGGAAGTAAAGCGGCCGAATCATGTAATCGTACATGCATATGACAAAGAAATGGAAGAATATGAGATTGAGGGAGAAGAACTGCTTGCACGTGCGTTATGTCATGAAATTGAGCATCTGGACGGTCACATGTACATGGAACATGTGATTGGCGATATCCATGATGCAGTCATGGATGATGAATAACGAAAATAATGGTAATTTTGCAAAGAGCCGGATAAATTAAAAAGAGCAGGTGATAATAAATGAAGATTATTTTTATGGGTACGCCGGATTTTTCGGTACCGATATTAGAAGCGCTGATTCAGGCGGGGCATGAAGTGGCACTCGCAGTTACCCAGCCGGATAAGCCAAAAGGCAGAGGAAAGTCTGTGCAGTTTTCACCAGTCAAGACCGCAGCGCTGGCTCATCAGATCAAGGTGTACCAGCCAAAACGAATCCGAGAGCCGGAATGTGTGGACTATTTAAAAACTTTTGGAGCGGATATCATGGTTGTAGCAGCATTTGGCCAGATACTTTCAAAAGAGATTCTTACAATGCCAAAATATGGCTGTGTCAATGTCCATGCGTCTTTGCTTCCGAAATACCGCGGCGCTTCCCCGATACAGTGGGCCGTGATTAACGGAGACAAGGCTACGGGAGTTACAACGATGCAGATGGATGCAGGGATAGATACCGGGGATATACTGGAAAAAACAGAAATACCGCTGGCAGAAGATGAGACCGGAGGCAGTTTGTTTGATAAGCTCTCTGAATCAGGCGCAAGACTGTGTGTACAGACTATTGCCCATATGCAGGATGGTATGGTGAAACGTACCAAACAAGAAGATGCGCAGGCGACCCACGTCGGTATGATTACAAAACAAATGGGAAAGATTGACTGGACCAGGCCGGCAGTGCAGATCGAACGGTTGATTCGGGGACTGAATCCGTGGCCGAGCGCGTTTACGTTACTGGATGGAAAGATGTTAAAGATCTGGAAGGCTGCGGTATTGCAGGGAGCAGATACAGGGCAGGCAGGCCAGGTCGTATGCGCAGATAAACACCGACTCATTGTACAAACAGGAGAAGGACAGCTTTCCTTGCTCGAAGTGCAGCTGGAAGGAAAAAAACGTATGCAGGTCGATGCGTTTTTGCGCGGCTTTCCGGTAGTGCAGGGACAGCAGTTATCATAAAATGAACTTTCCGGTAAAAGGAGGAATGATTATGCCACTTGGATATCGCTATGGGTACTATTTTGACCCTACGTATGTATTAGTGCTGATCGGTGCGGTTATTTCTTTGATTGCATCGATGCGGGTAAAAACGACCTTTCATAAATACGCAAAAGTGCGCAGCAGGTCGAATATGACCGGGGCGCAGGCTGCGCAGCGTGTGTTAAACAGCGCGGGCATTTACGACGTCAGAATTCAGCATGTTGCGGGAGATTTGACAGATCATTATGATCCCAGAAATAAAACGCTGAATTTGTCAGATTCCGTATATGGCTCTGCGTCCGTTGCGGCTGTCGGCGTAGCTGCTCATGAGTGTGGACATGCGATTCAGCATCAGCAGGGATATTCGCCGCTGAATCTGCGCAGCGCATTGGTTCCGGTAGCAAATCTTGGTTCAACAGCAGCCTGGCCGTTAATTATTCTTGGCATTTTATTTGGCGGTGCCGGAAGTTTGATTTGTAAGATAGGGATTCTTTTATTTTCGGCAGCAGTGTTGTTTCAGATTGTTACGCTTCCGGTAGAATTTAATGCATCTGCTCGTGCAGTGCGTATTCTTGGCGATACCGGCATACTGAGCGAGCAGGAATTGCCATATACGAAAAAAGTGCTGAAAGCGGCGGCTCTTACGTATGTTGCCGGAGCGGCAGCAGCAATCCTGCAGTTATTGCGTCTTGTGCTTTTGGCAGGAGGCAGGGACCGTGATTAAGGCGGAGAGGGAAAATGCCATGTCAGAAACGGTCAATATCAGGGAGCTTGCACTGGACATTTTATTAAATGTGACAAAACAGGGAGAATACAGCCACATTGCAGAAAAACAGGTATTGGAGAAATATCAGTATTTAAATAAGAAAGACCGCGCTTTTCTTACGCGGCTTACGGAAGGAACATTGGAAAACTTAATTCAGATTGATTATATTATCAATCAGTTTTCCAAAGTTCCCGTTCACAAGATGAAACCGGTAATTTGCTGTATCATCCGCAGCGGCGTATACCAGATCCGATTTATGGATGCCGTACCGGATGCGGCTGCATGCAACGAAGCTGTGCGGCTGGCAAAGAAAAAAGGTTTTCAAAATCTGAGCGGATTTGTTAATGGCGTGTTGCGAAACATCAGCCGCAGCAAAGACAAAATTGTCTGGCCGGATAAAGAGAAAGATCGTGATCACTGGCTGTCCGTTCACTATTCGATTCCCGTATGGATGATACAGATGTGGCGGCAGGAGCAAAATATCCAGCCGGAAAAAATGGAACAAATGCTGCAGGCTTTTTTAAGCCCTGCGCCTGTAACGATCCGTACAAATACAAATCTGTGCACACCAAAGGAGCTGGTACGCCGGTTAGAAGCAGAAGGTGTGCGTGTCGTTGCCTGTGACGGTCTTTCGGATGCATTTCAAATTTCCTGCTATGACCATTTAAAAGCGTTATCCAGTTTTCAGGAAGGGCTGTTTTATGTCCAGGATGTAAGTTCTATGCTTGTTGCCAATACGGCCGCTGCAAAAGAGGATGATTTTGTATTGGATGTTTGCAGCGCGCCAGGCGGCAAAGCGGTACATATAGCACAGATGATGCATGGAACCGGATATGTGCTTGCAAGAGATTTGACACAGTATAAAATAAATCTGCTGCTGGAAAACAGGAACCGGTGCAAGATCGCAAATATGCAGGCGCAGGTATGGGATGCCAGGGTATTAGACCCGGCCATGGTTCATCGGGCTGATATTGTAGTGGCGGATTTGCCTTGTTCCGGATTAGGAGTGATGCGCCGGAAAAAAGATATCCGCTATCGGATGACGCCGGAAAAAATTGTGGAGCTTGCCCGTCTGCAGCGGGAAATTCTGTCTGTAGTTTTTCAATATGTAAAACCAGGCGGAAAGATGATCTATAGTACATGTACGGTCAGCCGCCAGGAAAATGAAGAAAATACCAGGTGGTTTTTAAAAGAGCATGAAGATTTTAAGCTTTTAAGCAGCAGACAGATTCTTCCAGGGGAAGAAAGGGATGGCTTTTACATTGCAGAGTTTTTGAAAGGGCAGTGAAAAAAGATTGACATATTTACAACCTACAGATATAAAATCTATGACGATACAGGAATTGGCTGCATTTTTAGAAAATTTCGGAGAAAAAGCGTTTCGTGCCAGGCAGATTTTTGAATGGCTGCATAAAAAGCAAGTGCATCAGTTTGATGAAATGACAAACCTTTCTAAAAATTTACGCGCAATGCTGAAAGAAAGGGCACAGCTTGTTATTTTAAAACGCGTAGAAGTGCAGATTTCCAAACAGGATGGTACAAGAAAGTATCTGTTTGCACTGCCTGATGGAAATATCATTGAAAGTGTTCTGATGAAATATAAGCATGGAAATTCTGTCTGTATTTCTTCTCAGGCAGGATGCCGGATGGCGTGCCGGTTTTGTGCTTCTGCCATTGGAGGATTGGTCCGCAGCCTGCGGCCGTCTGAAATGCTGGAGCAGATTTATCAGATTGGACAGGATATCGGAGAACGTATTTCTCATGTAGTCGTGATGGGTACAGGAGAGCCATTGGATAATTATGACAATCTGCTCCGGTTTGTGGAACTTTTGTCAGAGGAACATGGGCTTCATATCAGCCAGAGGAATATTACGGTCTCTACGTGCGGCATTGTGCCAAAGATTCGTGCGCTGGCAGACCGGAAACTGCAGATTACGCTGGCATTGTCTTTGCATGCGCCTTCGCAGGAAAAACGCTTACAGATTATGCCTGTTGCGGCAAAATATGATTTGTCAGAAGTTATGAAAGCCTGTGATTATTATTTTGCAAAGACAGGCAGGCGGATGACGTTTGAATACAGTCTGATACATGGAGTGAACGATACCGACGCCGACGCCAGAGCGCTGTGTGCGTTGTTGGGCGGAAAAAACTGCCATGTAAATCTGATTCCGGTAAATCCGGTGAAAGAGCGCTCTTACGAGCAGCCGGATCATAATACTACGATTTGTTTTAAAAATAAACTTGAAAAAAATAAAATAAATGTTACTATTAGAAGAGAGCTGGGCCGTGATATTGACGGCGCATGTGGGCAATTACGGAAAAAATATTTGTAACCGGTATGTGCTGTCAGAAAATCAGGTCAGCGAAACAGTAAGGTATGAAGAGTGGTTTATATTAGCAGCAGGAAAGGCAGGCGGGTAGCGATGAAGACATTTTCCATGACGGATATTGGAAAACGGCGGGAGATGAATCAGGATTATATTTATACGTCCGAAACTCCGGTAGGAAACCTTGCGAATCTTTTTATTGTTGCGGATGGGATGGGCGGACATAATGCAGGAGATTTTGCTTCCAGATATACCGTTGAACATGTCGTTGAAGTAATTAAAGGCAGTGGGTTAACCGGGCCGATTTCTTTGCTGGGAGCAGCGCTTCGGCAGGTCAATGCCGAATTATTAACTTTGGCATCAGAAAATCCACAGCTAAAAGGAATGGGAACGACGTTCGTAGGAGCTACAATTATGCAGGACTGCCTGTATGTTGCAAATGTAGGGGATAGTCGTTTGTATCTTGTCAATCAGGACATTATTCAGGTGACAAGAGACCATTCTTTAGTACAGGAAATGGTTCGTATGGGCGAGATGAACCAGGCGCAGGCAAGAGTTCATCCCGATAAAAATATTATTACGAGGGCTGTCGGCGCTTTTAAAGAGGTTGAGGCGGACTTTTTTGAAGTAAACTTAAGGCTGGGAGATCGCATTTTATTATGTTCCGACGGGCTTACAAATATGCTGGAAGACAGCGACATTCGAAGAATTATGTGCAGCCAGCGTGATCTTGTGGAGAGTGTGGAGCGGCTTGTCGAGACAGCCAATCAAAATGGCGGGAAGGACAATATATCAGTGATTATCATAGATCCGTTTTCTGATGAGGTGAGAAGATGTTAGCAGAAGGGAAATTTGTAGCAGATCGATATGAGATACTCGCCAAAGTAGGCGCTGGCGGCATGTCTGATGTATATAAGGCGAAAGATCATGTGCTTGGCAGGTTTGTTGCGATCAAAGTGTTAAAGCAGGAATTTGCAGAAGATGTAAATTTTGTAACAAAGTTCCGCACAGAGGCGCAGTCAGCGGCGGGACTTGAGCATCCAAACATCGTAAATATCTATGACGTAGGCAGTGAGGATGGATTTCATTATATTGTAATGGAATATGTGGAAGGTATTACGCTCAAAACATATATTGAAAAAAAGCGGCAGCTGTCTTATAAGGAAGCGATCAGCATCGCGATTCAGGTTGGACGCGGCATTGAGGCTGCTCATAATAAAAATATTGTACACCGGGATATCAAGCCGCAAAATATTATGATATCTACGGAAGGAAAGGTAAAAGTAACAGATTTCGGTATTGCCAGAGCAGCGACGAGCAATACGATTCATTCTGATGTAATGGGTTCGGTGCATTATTCTTCGCCGGAGCAGGCCAGAAATGGATTTGTAGACGGTAAGAGCGACATTTATTCGCTGGGCATTGTAATGTATGAGATGGTAACCGGGCGTGTGCCGTTTGACGGAGATACAACAGTTGCTATCGCTATCCAGCATTTGCAGGAAGAAATGGAATCTCCACGTAATTTTGTGCCGGACCTTCCAATCAGTCTGGAAAAGATTATATTGAAATGTACACAGAAAAGCGCGGACCGCAGATATTTTTCAATGAGCGATCTGTTGGAGGACTTACGGCATGCGCTTGTAAATCCGGACGAGGACTTTGTTGTACTGACACCGGCAAATATGCAGGATAAAACGCGGATGATATCGGCGGAAGAAGTCAGTCAGATTCGGGAAGAAACGGCAGGTATTCCGGTTAGTCAACGAGAACTAAGGCAGGGCTCTCTGCAGTGTCCTGCACAGGAAGAGGAAGAAGACGAGGAAGAGGATGAGGGTGGCTTTTTGAATCCGAAAATGGAAAAGGCAATGACCGTTATGGGAATTGTCGCAGCAGTCATTATTCTTTTCATTGTCATTTATCTGGTTGGCAGTATGCTTGGCAGCTTTAAATTTGGCGGCGGAAATAAGAAACAGGATGATGTAACATTTCCGGATATTGAGACATCTGTCTCAGATTTGGATTCAGAGGCAGACGATGATACAGCTACGTCTGCTGAAGAAATGGTTGAGATGATAAGCCTGCTTGGAAAAGAGCTGGATGAAGCGCGCAGAAAGTTAAAGGACATGGGTTTGGAGCTGCGCAGGCTTGGAACCATGGCTTCGGATGAATATGAAGAAGGCCAGATTGTTGAGCAGGATATTGAAAAAGGAGAGTCTGTTGCAAAAGGAACGGTCATTCAGGTGACGGTCAGCAGCGGGCCGGCAGATTTTGAACTGATAAAAGTAACAGGCAATCCGGCAGCGACAGCAAGAGATATGTTAACAGCGCGTGGGCTGGAAGTGAATCCGGAATCTAAGTATGAGTTCAACGAACTGCCGGAAGGAACCGTTATCCGCCAGTCTCCGGAAGCCGGAGCCATGGTGAAAAAAGGCGATATGGTGACACTGACGATCAGTAAAGGCATTGAGCAGGTACAGGTGCCGGATCTCAGAAAACGGACAGAAAGTGAAGCCGGACAGCTGCTTTTGGACAGCAATCTGGAAAAAGGCAATCCTCAGTCTGCGTATGACGATAATATCCCGGAAGGCTGCATTATCAGCCAGTCTCCGGAAGCCGGAACAAATGTGAATGCACACAGCAAAGTGGATTATGTAGTCAGTCTTGGCAAAAAAGAAATTGTTTACCGGATGAAGGACAGAAGGATTGATGAGCCTGCGCACAGTGAGTTTGTAATTTCCGCAAATATCAGGCTGCTGGATGCAAACGGAACCGAAATTGACCGCTGGGATGGAATTCCGATTTCTTCTTTCCCGTACTTGCTTTCCACAAAAGAATCTATTACAACGAGTACCGGAACGATTTCCATTGAGTGGGTACTGGATGACGGAGAGACGCAGGTGCAGGAGGAATCCGTTAATTTTGATCAAAAATAGCAGGAAACATATATGCAGGGAAAGATTTTAAAAGGTATTTCCGGATTCTACTACGTTCATGTGGTAGAATCCGGAATTTATGAATGCAGGGCAAAAGGACTTTTCCGCCGGCAGAAAATTAAGCCGTTGACCGGAGATCTTGTAGAGATTGCAGTGATCAGTGAAGCGGAAAAAACCGGAAACGTGGAAAAAATACTCCCAAGAAAAAATGAACTTTTTCGTCCGGCGGTAGCCAATATTGATATGGCGCTTGTCATTTTTGCAGCGGCAAGTCCGCAGCCGAATCTGAATCTTTTGGACCGTTTTTTAATATTGATGCAGATGCAGCAAGTGCCGGTAACGCTTTGTTTTAACAAGATGGAACTGTTAACCCCAAAGGAAAGGGAAGCGCTGGCATGTATTTATGAAGGCTGCGGCTATCCTGTGCTGTTTACGAGTGCAAAACAAAAGGAGGGGATAAAAACGCTGCAAAGGATGCTGCATGGAAAGACGGTGGCTGCATCCGGCCCCTCCGGTGTTGGAAAATCATCTTTGATTAATTTGCTGCAGCCGCAGGCGTTTATGGAGACGGGAGAGATCAGCCGCAAGATTGAGCGCGGAAAGCAGACGACCAGGCATACACAGCTGATTCATGTGGAAGGAAATACGTATATTATGGATACGCCGGGTTTTAGCTCGCTGTTTCTTCCAGAGATGGAAAAGGAGGACTTGCAGCAGTATTATACGGAATTTGCACCGTATGAACCTTTGTGTAAATTCCAGGGATGCAGCCATATCCATGAACCGGACTGTGGTGTGAAAGATGCGCTTTCTAAGGGGGAGATCCATCCGGTACGTTATGAGAATTACAAGCTTTTATATCAGGAGCTAAAAAGCCGTAGGAAGTATTAAGGAGCTTTTATTATGAAAACATTAATTGTAACAGGCGGCACTGTAGATGTTCCGTTTGCGCAGTCTTACCTGAAACAGGAGCAGTTTGATTATCTGATAGCGGCAGATTCAGGCATTCAGTTTTTTATGCAATCCGGTATCACGCCGGATGAAGTGCTGGGAGATTTTGATTCCGCAGATCCGAAGCAGCTGTCGCGGCTGCGGGAAAACCCACAGATTGTTTTTCATCAGTATCGGCCGGAAAAAGATGCGGTAGATACAGAACTTGCGCTGGAGCTTGCAATGGACAAAAAAAGCAGTGAAATCCATATTTTAGGCGGCACAGGCACAAGAATGGATCATATGCTTGGCACTGTGCGGCTGCTGGGATTTGCAATGGAGCGCGGGATAGTATGTTATCTTGTAGATGCATATAACAGAATCCGTCTGATTCAGGAACCGACCATATTGACAAAAGCAGGCCAGTATGGAGATTATGTATCGTTAATTCCATTGACGACAGAAGTATCCAAAGTAACGCTGACCGGATTTAAATATCCGTTGCATGAATATACATTGAGTGGGTTTACTTCACTTGGAATCAGCAATGAGATCGTGGATGATACGGCGGTAGTAGATTTCAAAGAAGGAATTTTAATTCTGGTAGAATCGCGGGATTAAAAAAATCGGCTAAGGCGCATAATCACTTTGCAGATTGGAATATTGCCAGATCCAGTCTGGTTTCACGTTACATGTGTATGGAATAGTAATTGTGATAAAGAAAGCGGAATATCAAGCGGCGGCAAAAGCGGCTGGAATGTCCTTGTCTGCTTTTATAGAAATGTGTGTTGATGAAAAAATATCAAAAGAATAGTTTAAAAATGCCTGATGGGATAGTTTAAATATGCTGCAATAGTATTATCAGATGAGGAAAGTAAATCTGATGAACGGAAAGGAGATTAAAAGATGGAGGTATCAAAAGCAATGACAGCAAGAGAGGTTTTAAATCTTATCGAGTGGTTGAAATCCAAAAATTTCACAAGCGATGATATTGTTGATTGTATCGAATCAGTTGAAGGTAAAAAGAAGAAAGACAAAGAGGAAAAGGAAGATTAGGAAAGAGAGCGGGCTTGCCACCGCTCTTTTCTTTTGAAAATCTCCCACGACAAGGGGAGGCAGTGATGCCGTTCTTTTGCGTATAACCTGGTACAAATAATTTTTGAAGCCGTGGTATGATGTAAGCATCAAAGGAAAGGAGGGCGCGGTCATGAAGAAGTAGCGGAAAGAAGGAATTCCCTAAACGAATACGATCGAATGCTTAAAACGAACAAAGTGGCGTTCTCGCAACGAATTGCGGCTTTAAGAACACGTAAAACTATGTAAGTCCGCACTGCACAGTCCTTGCAGACAGAAAATGGACAGTGGATAGCTGATGTAGCGGGCCAACGCAGGACTTAACGGTCATCTTCGCGAGAGGGTGAAACGATTGTTATTCACTCTGGCAATGGATGGAAGAGTTGATAGGCTGGAAGAAAAACAAGCCATACAATGAATTTTTGCGCTGCTAACGATTTGCACCGCAGTTTGACCGCATAAAGGCGGTTGATCGGCAGGGAGGAGACAAAGCAAGCGAATAAGGTTGCAAGGAATAAAAAACAAAATAAGGAACTGTATGTAAATGAAAGAGTTTGGTAACAGTTCAGGTAGGTCTGCGCGTTAACCGCGCTGACCGTATGAAAACGTGGTGGTTTATATCATCCGGCCCATCGCGCAGCGATTTCCAATGGCCGGATGCGTAACAGTTCAATGGGTTATCTGAACTGTTACAGAGTTTGAAAAAACATTGAAAAAGTAATTGAGTTGTGATATAGACTTATGAACTTTTCTATGATAGTATATATTTTACTGTATTCAGGCTCTTTTCTTTACAAGAAGAAAGGAGATAGGAAAATGGGAAAGGATTTAAGAGGAAAGGAGTTGGGTGTTGGAGGATAGCGTTTTTCTTTGCCGTGACGGTACGCCGACAAAAAACAGTGCATATCACGCAAAACTGTTTTATACTATGATAAGGTGGGAATACCGAGGTTTTCCATGCACGTCCTCAGGCACACATTTGCAATCAGCTGTATTGAAAGCGGTATGCGTCCAAAGATTTTACAGATAATTTCAGGGCGCTCAAACATAGGAATAACTATGAATTTGTATGTGCATGGGACAGACGACGAAAAGACAAAGGAAGTGCAAAATATTGAAAATATGCTTAAAATCATCTAAAATAGGTGTAGTAATTGGTGTAAATAAAATATAGAGAAAGGCGAAAAGCTTTGTAAATCAAGGTTTTTCGGATAGGTATATAGTATTATGAAATTAGGCATCGTTGGATTACCAAACGTAGGTAAAAGTACATTGTTTAATTCACTGACAAAGGCAGGCGCAGAATCTGCAAACTATCCATTTTGTACGATAGATCCAAATGTAGGCATTGTATCCGTACCGGATGAGCGGATTGATAAGCTTGGAGAGCTCTATCATTCTAAAAAAATTGTTCCGGCAGTCATTGAATTTGTTGATATTGCGGGGCTTGTAAAGGGAGCCAGCAAAGGGGAAGGATTGGGCAACCAGTTTCTTGCCAATATTCGTGAGGTAGATGCTATTGTGCATGTAGTCAGATGTTTTGAAGATGAAAATATTGTGCATGTAGACGGAAGCATTGATCCTGCTCGAGATATTGAAACAATTAATCTTGAGCTTGTTTTTTCTGATATAGAAATATTAGAGCGCAGAATTGCCAAAATCGCAAAACAGGCCAGAATGGATAAGACGCTTGCAAAAGAGTTAAAGCTTACAGAAGCGGTAAAGGCACACTTAGAAGAAGGAAAACCTGCAAAAACATTTGAGCTTGGCGATGATGAAGATGACCAGGCGTGGTTTAAGATGTATAATCTGTTAACGGCAAAGCCGGTGATTTATGCGGCAAACGTAATGGAGAATGACCTTGCAGATGATGGAGCTTCCAATTCGCATGTACAGAATGTACGCCGTCTGGCAGCCGAAGAGCAGAGTGAGGTATTTGTTGTCTGTGCACAGATCGAACAGGAGATTGCGGAGCTGGAAGATGAAGAACGCGTCATGTTTTTAGAGGAGCTTGGTCTTCAAGAATCCGGACTGGACAAGCTGATACGGGCAAGTTATCGTCTGCTTGGGCTGATTAGCTTTTTAACATCCGGGGAAGATGAAACGAGAGCATGGACAATCAAAAAAGGAACGAAGGCGCCTCAGGCGGCAGGTAAGATTCATACTGATTTTGAACGCGGATTTATCCGAGCGGAAGTAGTAGCCTATGAAGATTTGATCGCAGGCGGAAGTATCGCTGCGGTACGGGAAAAAGGATTGGTACGTTTGGAAGGAAAAGAGTATGTGGTCAAAGACGGAGACGTGATTGTGTTCCGGTTTAACGTCTAAGCGTTCAGACGAAAGAGCGCTTTCGTTACGATTCGTTTTGCCGCTGTGGGAGCTGCAGACTTCAAACATAACGAGTATCCGACTTTCTATGCCGGCATATACTAAGAAAAAACAGGTGTGATATTTTATGCGGTTAAGGGAGTTAGAGGAAAAAAGCGTCATCAATATGAAAAACTGCAAATGTCTTGGAAATGTTGTAGATTTGGATCTGGATGAAAAAGATGGATGCATCCGGGCATTAATCCTGCCGGGGCCGGGACATTTTTTTGGTATTTTTTGCCGGGAGTATGAGCTGTTTATTCCATGGTGCGATGTGAAGAAAATTGGGCCGGAGATTATTCTTGTGGATGTGGATGAAAAAGAAGTGACACATAAATTATAGGGAAGCCAAAGCGGTGTTTATGAGTTACGTTTAGCTGGGGAGTGAACAGTCACATTAATTGTAACAGTTCAGATAACCCATGGAACTGTTACATATCCAGCTATTAGAAATCGCTTTGCGATGGGCCGGATACCTGGAAACCACTACATTTTTATACGGTCAGCACAGTAAATGTGCAGACCTGCCTGAACTGTTACCATTTATTACAGAATTTTTGCAAATAAATGGAAATATCCGTTGACAGCTAAGGCGTGAAAGGTTAAACTGTGCCTATAGATATTTGTAGCCTGTTAAACATACGTTGCTTTGCCACAGGCTATGTTCCGGATGGGTTGTCGTGGACGACTGTATCTATAATAACACCGGAGGATACATAAGAAGAAGCTGGAGAGGAGAGGCAAGCATGAAGTGTCCATTTTGCAGCAGCGATAATACAAGAGTGATCGATTCCAGACCGGCAGATGATAATAATTCGATACGCCGCCGCAGATTGTGTGATGTATGTAAGAAACGTTTTACAACATATGAAAAGGTTGAGACAATTCCATTGATTGTTATTAAAAAAGATAATAACAGAGAGCAGTTTGACCGGTCAAAGATTGAGGCGGGGATTTTGCGCGCCTGCCATAAACGTCCAATTTCTGTCAATGCGATTAATAAACTGGTAGATGATATCGAGACAGAAATATTTAATATGGAAGAAAAAGAGGTTGCAAGCACTGTAATCGGTGAAATTGTAATGGATAAGTTAAAGGATCTGGAGGCAGTCGCCTATGTGCGGTTTGCTTCTGTTTACCGTGAATTTAAAGACATTAATACTTTTATGGACGAATTGAAAAAAATACTCGATAAATAGAAGGATGGGGACATATGCTGCACAATTTTTATCCGACTGAATATGTAGACTCGGCATATCAGATTGATTTTGAACGTTTGTACAAAAAAGGTTATCGTGGAGTGATCTTTGATATTGATAATACTTTGGTTCCGCATGGAGCACCGGCAGATGCACGTGCGGAGAATTTGTTTATATCTTTAAAAAAGCTGGGGTATCGGTGCTGTCTGCTGTCCAATAATAAAGAACCGCGTGTAAAGATGTTTAATAAAAATATAAAGGCGGAATATATTTTTAAGGCACATAAGCCGCGTACGGCAAATTATAAAAAGGCTATGCGGCTTATGAAGACGAATGCGGATACTACGCTGTTTGTCGGCGATCAGATATTTACGGATATTTGGGGAGCGAATCTGGCGGGAATCCGAACGTTTCTCGTAAAGCCAATCAATCCGAAAGAAGAGATTCAAATTGTGTTAAAGCGGTATCCGGAAAAGCTTGTTCTTTATTATTATAAAAAATGGCTGAAACAAAAAAACAGAACTGATAAAGGAAAGAGGGAAGAGAAATGAAAATTATTATTGGCAACGATCATGCTTCGCCGGAAATGAAAAAAGAGCTTGTAACTTACTTGCAGGAGCTTGGACATGAAGTGATTAATTTTGGCGTAGATACGACAGAAAGCTGTAATTACCCCGAGATTGGGGAAAAAGTGGGACGCGCCATTGCAGCCGGTGAAGCTGACTGCGGTGTTTTGATTTGCGGCACAGGCGTCGGCATCTCGCTTGCAGCAAATAAGGTAAAGGGAGTGCGTGCAGCCGTATGTTCAGAAACTACAACAGCCCGGTTTGTGAAACAGCATAATAATGCAAATATTATCGCGTTTGGTTCCAGGATCGTGGGGATTGAAACGGCAAAAGATATTGTGAAAACGTATCTGGAAGCAGAATTTGAAGGCGGCAGACATCAGACAAGAATCGATATGATACATGAGATTGAAAACAGGTAAAAAAACAGTTGAAATATAGAGATTTTTATTATATGATAGAAAAAGTGGGTGAAGAACCCAGATTGTTTTAAGGAGGAAAGAATCGAATGATTTCAGCAGGAGATTTTAGAAACGGAATTACGATTGAATTTGAAGGCAATATTTATCAGATTATTGAGTTTCAGCATGTAAAACCAGGAAAAGGCGCAGCTTTTGTAAGAACAAAGTTAAAAAACATCAAGAGCGGCGGCGTTGTAGAAAAAACATTTCGTCCGGTAGACAAATGTCCGCAGGCACGTATTGACCGTAAAGATATGCAATACTTATATTCGGATGGAGATCTGTTTTATTTTATGGATGTTGAGACGTATGACCAGATCCCGATCGGGACAGCTACCATTGGTGATGCTTTAAAATTCGTAAAAGAGAATGAGATGGTAAAGATATGTTCTTATAACGGAGAAGTGTTTGCAGTAGAACCGCCATTGTTTGTAGAACTTGAGATTTCAGAGACAGAACCGGGTGTAAAAGGCGATACGGCAACAGGCGCTACGAAACCTGCAACCGTGGAGACAGGAGCAACCGTATACGTACCGCTGTTTGTGAATCAGGGTGATACCATTAAAATTGATACAAGAACCGGCGAATATCTGTCAAGAGTGTAATATCAATGAATAATAACCGTTCTTTAAAGATTTTATAAAGGGAGAATGTTATGCTGACGGTCGGAATCAGTAATGAATTAAACAGGAATGTGACGAAGGAAACGACAGCTGCTACGTTAGGCAGCGGGATGCTGGAGGTTTATGCGACTCCGGCAATGGTTGCTCTGATGGAAGAGACTTGTATGAAGAGCGTACAGGAAGAATTAGATGCCGGATGCGGAACGGTTGGAACCGGCCTGACGATTCATCATGTGTCTGCGACTCCGGTAGGTATGAATGTGCGTTGTGTCAGCAAGCTTGTTGAAGTTGACGGACGTAAGCTTGTATTTGATGTACAGGCATTTGATGAAGCCGGATTGATTGGACAGGGTACTCATGAACGCTTTATTATTGAGAATGAAAAATTTTTTAAGAAAGCAGAGCAAAAATTAGATGCATAAGTCGTTTGCGGAAAATCTTTCAATAAGATCAACGTAAAGAATGATAAAAGGATGAAATAAGAAGCTGATGGAAAATGCGGTTCATTTTCCATCAGCTTCTTATTATTTATTCCATATCATTTATAACGTGTATCGTATTCAAAATACATGGATACAATAGCGTTAATGCAGATTCAGCTTTGCAATCAAATCTCCGAGTGAAGTGGAAGCGGATTCATTGGAATGATACTCCGTTGCCTGAGCAGACGATTCGTTGTCTGCTTCGGTAATTGCTTCTGATTCTAAGGCGCGGATACTTAAAGCGATCTTGTTGTTATTTGTATTTAAAATCTTTGCGCGTACGGTTTGTCCTACTTTGAGAACTTCTGATGGTTTACGTATCCGACGTTCACATATCTGGGATACATGAACCAGGCCGGTCAGGCCGTCGCCGATGTTTACAAAGGCGCCATAATTGGTCAGGCTTTCTACAGTGCCTTCTACGGCAGTACCCGGAACAAGCATAGAAATACGGTGGTTTCTTTCTTCTTCTGCACGTTCTTTTAATACGGATTTTGCAGACAGTACGAGTTTTTCTTTTTGCGCATCTACTGTAATGACACGCACTTCCAGATCTTTTCCAACAAAAACAGAAGGATCTTCTACATAGTTAAGACTGAGTTGTGAAGCAGGAATAAACCCGCGCAGTCCTTCGGCATATGCGACGACGCCTGCATTTACCGCCTCTTTCACCCGTACAGACAAAATCGTTTCATGATCCATCGCGGCTTTTAATTTGTCCCAGCCAAGCATCTGATTTGCCTCTTTTTTAGATAAGAGAATATTACCGTCTCCATCGTCCAGACGGATGACGGTAGCCTGAATCTCGTCTCCCGGATGTAAATTCTGCATGATTGAATAATCAGGATCATCACTTAATTCTGCGGCTTTGATAATTCCAGGTGCATAATATTTTAAGTCTAAGGTGGCTTCTTCCTCAGATACGGCGATCACAGTAGCAGTGATAATATCTCCTTCGCTGATATGGCGGAAAGAGGCTTCTAATTCCGCTTTGTAATCGTCCATTGTTTCCATTTGTTCTTCCATTGATTGTCCTTTCCGTTACGATTGGCGTTAAAAAGCTGTGAAACGTCCTACAGCTTAGAAACTGTCAATAGCGTAACTGTATTCTCATTGTTCCTTACGCACTTTTTATTTTATCACGATATATGCCATTTGAACAGGGTGGAAATCTATTGACAACATATATTTTTAAAGGTATATTATAAGAAGCTTATGGAAAAACTTATTAAAGTGCAGGGAATACAAATGAAAGAATTCAAATCGGGAAAACGAATTGTAAAATATGTGCCGGACTATGTTGTATTTGATCTGGAGACGACGGGAATAAACTGTATGAGCGACAGTATTATTGAGATATCAGCGGTACAGGTAAAAAATAGAACAGTCACAGAGACATTTTCTACATTGGTAAATCCCGGGTGTCCGATACCATATAATGCGACACGGGTAAATGGGATTACAGATGAGATGGTAGAGGATGCGCCTTCTCTTGCGGACGTTCTGCCGCAGTTTTTGGAGTTTGTGTCGGATCATGTGCTTATCGGGCATAATATCCACTCTTTTGATCTGAAGTTTATTTATAAAGCTGCCTGGGAGCTGCTTGGAAGAGAAGTTACGAATGATTATCTGGATACGCTGTATATGGCCAGACAGTGCTTGCCGCAGTTAAGGCATCATAAGCTGACAGATCTTGCACAATATTTTCAGATTGATACAAAAGGAGCGCACAGGGCATTGCAGGATTGTATGATGAATCAGCAATGTTATGAAAAAATGGCAATGCTTCAAAAAGAGATGCCGCTCCCTGTCTGTCCGGTGTGCGGCGGTGAATTGCGCAGGCGAAACGGCAAATATGGGGAATTTTACGGATGCAGTAATTATCCGGTGTGCAGATATACAACAAATGTTTCATAGTGTTACAGCAAACCATGAGGTAAGGAGGGGTTTCCTTGGATTCAAAAACAACAAAAAGGTATTCGTATAGTTACGATGACTATGAAGAAAATGGAAAAAGTGCAGAGACGATGATAACGGATATTTTGGAAGATCCGGATTTTCCTGCATTAGAAGAACTGGTGATTGGCGATTGGGGGGATGCGTGGGAGGACAGCTGCCAGCCGCTATTGAATGGCATGATAGAACATGCAGAAAGTTTTTCACATATTCGCAGGCTGTTTGTAGCGGATATGGACTATGAAGAATGCGAAGTATCCTGGATCATGCAGGGAGATTACAGTAAATTGTGGGCGGCGCTGCCGAATCTTCGCAGCCTTACCATTAAGGGCAGTATGGAATTGGAATTAGGCGATATTTGCCACGATGGTTTAGAAGAGCTTACGATTATTTGCGGCGGGCTTGGCTCGGGCGTCATGCAGTCAATCCAGAATGCAAAGCTCCCAAACCTGAAAAAACTGCTCTTATATATTGGGGTAGAGGATTATGGTTTTGATGGAAATGCAGATACGGTCAAAGAGCTTTTGAACAAGGCAGAATTTCCGAAACTTACATATCTTGGGATTACAGACAGTGAAATACAGGATGAATTGACAAAGGTTGTGCTGGAAAGCAAATTTATCGGTCAGATAGAAACTTTAGATTTATCACTTGGTACGTTGACAGATGAGGGTGGACAGCTGATATTAGAAACGATTCCAAAATGGCCGAATATAAAAAATCTGGATGTACACTATAATTATCTGACAGATCAAATGGCGGAGAGTTTAGAAAAACTTCCGATTGTTGTGGATGCATCCGAGAGAAATAAACCGGATGAATATCATGGCTCCATTTATATGAACGCAATGCTGACAGAATAGTTCAGAAAGGAAGCGCACTTTGAGACGGGCAGTGTTGTTAGGATATGCCAATACAAAAAGAACAGAGTACTTTAAACAGGCAGCAGCGCAGGCGGGGCTGCCTGTTCTTTTCGCAGAATGGAATCAATTAGATATGTGGAAAGAAAAATTCACGCAAGGGGAATGGCTTCTGAAAATGGATCCGCCGCTCTGGAACAGCTGTAGTCTTGGAGAATTGAATCCGTTGACGGATCATTACAAACAAAAGCTTTTGGAACTGTCAAGAGTGGCAAAGAGCTGCAAGCTGTATTTTTTGAATGATCCCATAGCGATTGGAGAGCTGTTGAATAAACGGGAATGCAAGAAGAAGCTGGAGCAGGCAGGACTTATGGTAACAAAATCGCTTGAAATGGGGCCATCCGGCATCCATACAGCAGAGCAGCTGTTTCATGCAATGGATGCGTCAAAGGCACATCAGGTATTTATAAAACCGGTGAACGGCTCTGGAGCGGCTGGAGTATCAGCATTTCGCTGGCAGCCGAAAACAGGGCGGATGGCGCTTTATACATGTGCTTTGCTGCATCAGGAATACGGATTTGTCAATACGAAACGTTTGCGCCGCATTTCTGCTCGTGAGGAAGTAACCGCATATTTGGAACACATTTTGAAGCTGGATTGTGTAGTGGAGCGCTGGTATGCAAAAGCGGAATATGCTGGCTATTGCTATGATCTTAGGGCTGTAGTTTTGGATGGGACGGTGGAGTTTCTCTTGGGCAGGCTTTCGAAAGGGCCGATTACCAACCTTCATTTAAATAATCACCCGTTGGAAGCATCAAAACTCGGGATGGACCAAAAAGCGTTTGCCGAGATCGCATCGTTGTGCAAAGATGCCGTGAATTGTTTTCCGGGCATTCGGATTGCGGGAATTGATATTTTGCTGGAAAAAGGGAGTATGCGTCCAAGGATTATTGAAATGAATGCACAGGGCGATTTGATATACCAGGATATTTTTCATGAAAACAGAATATATGCCCGTCAGGTTGAAATGATGAAGGAGTGGATAAGATTGGGCTGATTTGACGTTACTATTTACGACCAATGTCATTTACTTTAGGAAAATTCTGCTTTTTTAGCAGAATTTCTGTTTTTCTACCAGTAATTCAAATTTTTATAATTTTTAATAAAATAACTGTTGACAAAATACTGAAAATGTGCGGCCGGGGACGGCGCCTCATAGGCGCGAACTTAAGCGGAAATGCAACAATTTACATAAATAGTGTTACATTTTGGCTACTCGGACGCTGGGAGAGAAAATCTGCCCCGTCTGCTGTGTCCGCTCCAGAATGCAAGAAGCCCTAAGCATTCTGCTTCCAGGCTGTGAAACCGGACGGACGCAACGCCCAGTTCGCCCTGGCTGCCGCCAGCAGCTAAAGGCGCTGCTTCGGCTTCGCCGCCTGTGTATCGGGCAGAATACCAAGGGCTTCTAACATTCT